>DATEZK010000408.1:0-4382 GCA_035255665.1 Candidatus Limnocylindria bacterium | reverse complement strand
CCGCCGTGCGGAAGCTGGCCGAGCGCACCGGCGTCGCGCCGGATGAATGCGACGCGATCGAGCTGAACGAGGCCTTCGCCGCGCAGGTCATCCCGTGCATCCGCGCGCTGCATCTGCCGGGGGACCGTACCAATCCCAACGGCGGCGCGATCGCGATCGGCCATCCGATCGGGATGTCCGGCGCGCGCCTCGCCGGCACCCTGCTGCGCGAGCTCGAGCGGCGCGGCGGCCACTACGGCATCGCGACCATGTGCATCGGCGTGGGGCAGGGGCTGGCTACGCTTTTCGAGCGCGAGTCGGCCTAGCCGGCGGCGGCCCCGCCGGCAAGCGGCCCGCGTCCTGAAGCGCCCGGCGCAGCGCGAACTCGATCTGTGCGTTCACGCTGCGCAGCTCGTCCGCCGCCCACTTCTGCAGCGCTTCGTGCAGCGTCGCGTCGACGCGGAGCAGGTAAGCCTTTTTCTCCGCCACGACCGGCCTAGGTGTAGAGGCTGCCTGTGTTCACGACCGGCTGCGTGTTCTGCTCGCTGCACAGGACGACGAGCAGATTGCTCACCATCGCAGCCTTCCGCTCCTCGTCGAGCTCCACCACGCTGCGCTTCGAGAGCTCCTCGAGCGCCATCTCGACCATGCCGACCGCGCCTTCGACGATGCGAGCGCGCGCGGCAACGACCGCGCTGGCCTGCTGGCGACGCAGCATCGCCTGAGCGATCTCCGGCGCGTACGCGAGGTGTGAGAGACGCGCTTCGATGACCTCGATGCCGGCCTTCGCGAGACGGTCCTGCACCTCACTGCGGAGCCGGCCGGTGATCTCGTCGCTTGCCGTGCGCAGGGAGAGCCGGTCGTCCTGGTGCGAGTCATACGCGTAGCTGGTCGCGAGGTTGCGGACGGCGGCCTCGGTCTGGACCTTCACGAAGTTCTCGTAGTTGTCGACCATGAACACCGCCTCCGCGGTGTCGGTGACGCGCCACACGACGATGGCGGCGATCTCGATCGGGTTGCCGTCGTGGTCGTTCACCTTGAGGTGCGAGCTCTCGAAGTTGCGCACGCGCTGCGAGACCTTGCGGCGGGGGAGGGTGAACGGGTTGGTCCACCAGAACCCCGGCTGGTTCACGGTGCCGGCGTAGTTGCCGAAGATCTGGAGCACCTGCGCCTCGTTCGGGCTGACGATGAGGAAACCGCCGAAGCAGATCCCCACCACCGTGATCGCGATGACGTCCAAGACGATGAGCGGCCACGGCGCGCGCCCGATGACGAGTGCGACGAGTGCCGCGATGGTGAGCACCTCGAGGACGAACAGCAGCAGGAACGTGAGCAGACCTGGTGCGATGAATGCCGGCTTCTCGCGGATCATGTCTTTGCCCTCCCCGTGTGAGATACCTCTTTTGGTCACGATAGCAGTTTGTTATCTTACTGTCAAAGTGACAGCGGCGCCACGGAACCATGCATGCCGCATCGCGGTAATGCGCAGTGCGGCTGCTCGCGCTTGCCAGCCCCGAAAGCGGTGGCTAGCCTCGCGCGGTCAGACCAGCGCGAAGGGGGATCACGTGGACGAGAACAAGAGTGGGGAGCGTCGCTCCTACCGGCTAACACGACGGCAGTTCCTCGTGGCGTCATCGGCGGCAGCGATCGCCGCCTGTGGTCCTGCCGCGACACCAAGTCCAAGCGGCGTGGCGACCGCGACGGGAGCCGCAACGGCCTCTCCCGGGCCCGCGCTCAAGATCGGGATGCTCCTGCCGTTCACGAAGGTCTACGCCGAGCTCGGCAATTCCATGCAGCGCGCGACGAAGCTCTATCTCAAGCAGAAGGGTGAGAAGCTCGCCAACCGTCCGGTCACCGTCGTCTATGAGGACGAAGCGAACGATCCGGTCGTCGGGACGCAGAAGACGCAGAAGTTCATCGACCAGGACCGCGTCGACGTGATGATGGGCATCGTCGCGACGCCGATCGCCTATGCGGTGCGCAACGCGATTGACGCCGCGAAGCTCGTCTTCATCGAGACGAACGCCGGCGGCAACGCGCTCACGCGCACGACGACGGACTGCAAGCCATCCTGCAAGAGCAAGTACATCTTCCGCACATCGTTCAGCTCGTACCAGATCAGCTACCCGATCGGGGAGTACTTCGCAACGAAGAAGGGCGTGAAGGAGGTCTTCACATTCGTCTCGGACTATGGCTTCGGCAACGAGTCCGCCGCGGACTTCACCAGCGGGTTCACCAAGGGTGGCGGCAAGATCACCGGAGGGCTGAAGGCGCCGCTTCCCACTGCCGACTTCCTGCCTTTCGTGACCCAGCTGAAAGCTCAGCCGACCAAGGACATCTACTCCTTCTTCTCGGGCACGGACGCCATCGGCTACATCAGGGCCTGGAATCAGCTCGGCATGCCCGCCGCCGGTTACAAGATGAACGGCGCCGGCTTCCTCACCGAGCAAGACGTGCTCAAGGAAGTGAAGGAGCAGGCGAACGGCGCGGTGACCTCGCTCTTCTGGGCTGTGACGCTCGACAACGCAGAGAACAAGGCCTTCGTCGACGCCTACCAGAAGGAGTACAGCCTGCTGCCCGACGTCTTCGCCGTGCAGGCATGGGACGGCATGCAAGCCCTCGACCTTGCGCTGCAGGCGACCAAGGGCGACACCGCGAACAAGGACGCGTTCATCGCCGCGCTGGAGAGCGTCAAGTTCAAGAGCCCGCGCGGCGATTTCGAGTTCGACAAGGAGACGCACAACCCGATCCAGGACATGTACATCCGTGAGGTGAAGGTGCAGGGCGGCCAGGCGGTCAACACGATCGTCGACAAGGTCGCTCGCGTGACCGATCCAGGTAAGTAACCTTCCGGGATGACTCCCGAGACCGCGGTCGTGCAGGCGCTGAACGGCATCTCGTTCGGCGCCTTGCTTTTCATACTCGCCGCGGGCCTGTCGCTCATCTTCGGGATGATGGACGTCGTCAACCTCGCGCACGGCGCGTTCTACATGCTCGGCGCTTACATCACGCTCACCGTCGTGCAGCGCACCGGACAGTTCTGGCCGGCGCTTCTGCTGGCGCCGCTGCTCATCGGAGCGCTGGGTCTGCTCATCGAGCCGCTGCTACTACGGCGTTTGCGCGGGCGTCACCTCGATCAAGTGCTGCTGACGATCGGGATCTCGCTCGTGATCGCCGACCTCATCGGCCTCACCTTCGGGCGTGAGATCCGGTCGATCCCGTTCCCGGGCGGGCTCGACCACGCGATCACGATCATGGGCGGCGACTACCCGGTCTACCGGCTGTTCGTGATCGGCTTCGGTGTCACCCTCGCGATCCTGCTGGCGGTCGTTCACCGGCGCACGCGGGTGGGCGCGCTCATCCGCGCCGGCGTGGACGACGCGCCGATGCTCTCGGCGCTCGGTGTCGACATCGACCGGCTGTTCGCCGTCACGTTCGCGGTCGGAGCAGCGCTCGCGGGACTCGCGGGCGTCATCGCTGCCCCCGTCTTCGGCATCTACCCGGGGATGGATGTGGATTACCTCATCTACTCGCTCGTCGTCGTGGTCGTCGGCGGTCTCGGCACGCTCTCCGGGGCGATCGCAGGCGCGGCACTCATCGGGCCGGTCGATACGTTCGGCAAAGTGCTCTTCCCCGAGTTCGCGCTCGCTCTGATCTTCGCGATCATGGCGCTCGTCCTGCTGATACGCCCGACCGGGTTGCTGGGGCGCGTCCGGATCGCGCGATGAACGTCATCCGTGCTCCCGAACGATGCTGGCTTGATCCACGGATCGTCGCGCGTCCATCGCCGATCGACGGGCTTGGACTATTCGCGACCGGCCCTATCGCGAAAGGGGAGACGGTCGGACGCCTCGGCGGAAGCGTTATCGATGCGGAAGAACTGCGGCGTATCTCACGAACGCACGCGAAGTACAACAGCGCCGCAATCGCCGAGGGAGCCAATCTCCTTCTCGGCGACGATGAAGTCATTGCGCGCGGCAACCACTCTTGCGACTCAAATCTCTGGATGCGCGACGAGTTCACGCTCGAGGCTCGCAGAGATATCGCCGCCGGCGAAGAAGTCACCGTTGATTACGCGCTAATGACCGCGGTTTCCGATTGGGAGATGGCGTGCAGGTGCGGCTCGCCAGTTTGTCGGGGACGTGTGCGTGGCGATGACTGGATGCGGGCCGAGCTGCGGGAACGCTATCGGGGTCACTTCTCCCCGTTCCTCAACCTGCGCATCGAGGGATCGGCTGCAAAGGCGTGAGGTACGCCGAGTTGAGACGCCTCGCCCTGCCCGCGGCCTCGCTCGTCGCGGCAGCCATGCTCGTCACGT
This sequence comes from Candidatus Limnocylindria bacterium, assembly GCA_035255665.1. Lineage (GTDB taxonomy): Bacteria > Chloroflexota > Limnocylindria > P2-11E > P2-11E > CF-39. Next base: position 85 of record DATEZK010000408.1, on the reverse strand, counting down.
TCCCGATCTGGTCGAGCGCGTGGGAGTCGTCGCGCTATGCGACGACCATCCTTCAGAGCATGCTCGTGGTCGCGATCCTGGCGCT
>DATEZK010000407.1:0-2306 GCA_035255665.1 Candidatus Limnocylindria bacterium | reverse complement strand
GGACGGTGACGCCGCGGCCGCGTGTGATGTAGCCGACGATCAGATCGCCCGGGACCGGGTTGCAGCAGACCGCGAACCGCACGAGCAGGTCGTCCACGCCCTTCACAGTCACGCCGCCGCGCGCTGTCGTCGGTGGGAGCTGAGGGGCCGAGCCGGGCAGCTGCTGCTCGGCGTCGTCGACGATGCCGAGGCGCATGACGACCTGTGCGGCGGTCACCTCGCCGTAGCCGAGCGACGCGAACAGGGTGTCGACATCGTGCATGTTGAGCGCCTCGGTGACGCGGCGGAGATCCTCGTCCGAGAGATCGCCGAGCGACCGCTGCGCGAGGCGCTTCAGCTCGCGGTCGAGCAGCTCCTTGCCGTGCGTGATGTTCTCGTCACGCTGGGATCGTTTGAACCATTGGCGGATCTTCTCGCGTGCGCCCGGCGTGCGGACCATGCCGATCCAGTCGCGCGACGGACCGCGCGCCGCCTTGCTGGTGACGATCTCGACGATGTCGCCCGACTGCAGGCGGTGATCGAGCGGCACGATGCGGCCGTTCACCTTCGCGCCGATCGTGCGGTGGCCCACGTCGGTGTGGATGCGATACGCGAAGTCGATCGGCGTCGCCCCCGCGGTGAGCGCCTTCACCTCGCCCTTCGGTGTGAAGACGAACACCTCGTCCTGGAAGACGTCGACCTTGAGCGACTCGACGAACTCCTGGGCATCGGTGACGTCGTGCTGCCATTCGAGCAGCTGGCGGACCCACGCGAGCTTGGACTCGTAGTCGCGGTCGCGATCGGCCTTCCCGCCCTCCTTGTAGCGCCAGTGCGCGGCGATGCCGTACTCGCTCAGGGCGTGCATCTCCTGGGTCCGCACCTGGATCTCGAGCGGCTGACCGCCGGGACCCATGACTGCTGTGTGCAGCGACTGGTAGAGGTTCGCCTTGGGGACGGCGATGTAGTCGTCGAACTGCCCCGGGATGGGCGGCCACAGCGTATGGACGATGCCGAGCGCCGCGTAGCACCCTGGCACGTCCGCGACGATCACGCGGATCGCCAGCAGGTCGTACACCTCGTCGAACCCGACGTTCTTCCGGCGCATCTTTTGCGCGATCGACCAGAGGTGCTTCGCGCGCCCGGAGAGCTCCGCGCGGATACCGGCCTTCTCGAGCTCGCTGGCGAGCGTCTTCATGGCCTGATCGATGAAGCGCTCCCGCACCTGACGCCGAGCGGCGAGGTGTTCGGCGACTTCCTTGTACTGCTCGGGCTCCAGGTACTTGAAGGCGAGGTCCTCGAGCTCCCACTTGATCTGCCAGATCCCGAGCCGGTGCGCGAGGGGCGCGTAGATCTCGATCGTCTGCCGCGCGATGCGCTGCTGCTTCTCGGGCGGCAAGGGCGCGAGCGTGCGCATGTTATGGAGCCGGTCGCAGAGCTTGATGATCACGACGCGGAGGTCTTCCGCCATCGCGAGGAACATCTTCCGGATGTTCTCGGCCTGATGCGCGTCGCGCGACTGTCCCTGCAGCCGTCCGAGCTTCGTGACCCCTTCCACGAGACGGCCGATCTCATCGCCAAACTCGAGGCGGATGTCTTCGGTCGTGCGCGCGGTGTCCTCCGGCACGTCGTGCAGCAGCGTCGCGGCGATCGTCGCCGCCTCCATGCCGAGCTCCGCGATGAGCATCGCGACGGCGGCGGGGTGCGTGATGTACGGCTCGCCGGACACGCGCTTCTGTGCGCCGTGCGCCTCGGACGCGTAGGCGTAAGCGCGCCGCACGAGCTCGGCGTCACCGTCCGCGTAGTGACGCAGCATCTCCTTGACGATCCCTTCGACGTCGACGGCGCTGTGGCGCTGTGCTCGCAGGCGGTCCGTGATGCCGACGATCCGGGACGTGATCGCGTTGGCGCGCTCCGCCATCAGGCCATCACCGCTTCCAGACGCATGCGGTCGGCGGTGCCGACCGGTCCGAAGTCCTGCAGCTCGAGCTCGACGAAGCCCCGGAGGCCCGCGCCTACGGAGCCGACCGCATCGACCGAGCCCGCATCGGTCATCGCGCCCACCTGCTCCCCGCGACGAAAGGCCATCGCGTCGAAGGTGAAGCGTCCGACCGTGATCTTGCAGCGCAAGTGGTCGGAGTCGGCCCCGACCTGCCTGATCCCGAAGACCTTGACATTGCGGAGGAGCAGGTGCGGGCGAGGGTTCCCCATCCCGCAGGGCTCGAGCGCCGCGAGCTCGAGCGCGAGGCGCGCGGTGAGCGCTTCGGGCTCGATCTCGGCATCGACACGGAGCGACGGAACGGGGCGCACGCCGCCGAGGCGGCGGCGCA
>DATEZK010000406.1:0-2038 GCA_035255665.1 Candidatus Limnocylindria bacterium | reverse complement strand
ACCGGCGACAACACACACTCCGTAGCGGAAGGTCTCGAGCGCAGCGGACGGCTCATCACCGGCGCCGCGGCGATCATGGTCGGGGTCTTCGCCGCGTTCGGGCTCGCGGAGATCCTGCTCATCAAGGCGATCGGGCTCGGCATGGCGCTCGCCGTCGCCATCGACGCGACCCTCGTGCGCGCGCTCGTCGTGCCCGCGACGATGCGTCTGCTCGGCAACCTCAACTGGTGGGCACCGGCCCCGCTAGCGCGCCTGTATCGGCGGCTGCGTCTGGGCGAGGCGGCTGCGCCGCTGCCGACGCCCGAAACCACCTAGCCCGCCCCTAAGATGCGGCGGTGGACGCACCGCAGCTCCGTCCTCTCGGCATCGGCGACATCGTCGACCGCGTCTTCTCGGTGTATCGCCAGCGCCCGCTCCTCTTCATCGCGCTCGCCGCCGTTCCGTACCTCGCGTTGTTCTTGGTCATCGGCGGGATCGCGCTCAGCCTGGGCTCGCTGCTGACGCCGCTCGGACCGTTCATCGATGCGCTCAGCGACTCCGTCACCGTCACTGCCGGCACCAGGCCGAACGTGCCGATCACGCCGGAGATCGGGACCGCGATCGTCGCGCTCATCGTGCTCGCCGTGATCGCGGGACTCATCTCGGTGCTCTTCCTATCAGTGCAGATCGGATCGCTGGTGGACGCCGCGTCGGCGCGGTACCTGGGGCGAGAGACGACGGTCGGCGCATCGTTCCGCGCCGGCCTGCGCGTCGCTCCCAAGATCATCGCGACGGGACTCCTGCTCTTCCTCTCGCTCACCGTCGGATGGCTCCTGCTGTTCGTCCTCCTCGCGCTCGCGAACAACGCGCTGCTCGCGACCGTGGGGATCCTCGGCGGATTCGTCGCCACTGTGTTCGTGTTCGCATCCTGGCTGGTGGCGCCGGTCGTCGCCTCGGTCGAACCGGTCGGCCCGCTGCACGCGGTGCGCCGCTCCTGGTGGCTCTCGCAAGGTCACCGCTGGCGCATCCTCGGTCTGCAGCTCCTGCTGGTGGTCCTGCAGGTCGTGCTCTCGACCCTCATCTCGTTCATCTTCATCGCGGCGTTCATCTCCGACGCCGTGGTGCGCCTCGTCCTTCAGAACATCGTGAACGTGATCGCGACCGTGCTGTGGGCGCCGATCGAATGGGGCACGTTCACGATCCTCTATTTCGATCTGCGGGTGCGCAAAGAGGCGCTCGACCTGCAACTCGCGGCGGAGGCCTTGCCGCGCGAGGTCTGACGCGCGTCCTGGTGCTTGCCATCGCGCTGTGGCTCGCGCAGCCGCTCGTCGCGCACGCGGACACCGTCTCGCCGCGCGATTACCGTCAGCGCCTCACCGACGCGCGAGCTCTCGTCGTGCAGGCGCGCGGCCTCACCGGCGCAGGTCGCGACGCCGCGGTGACGCAAGCACGCCTCGTTCTGCTGGCCACGACCGCCATCACGTTGCCGGCGGGGGAGCTGACCATCAACGACGGCGCGCTCGCTGCGCGGATCGTGTCCAGCGACGAGGCGCTCGACGCGGCGATCGCGCTCCTCGACGCGCAGCTGGCGCTCGTCTCGCGCGCGGTTTCGCCATCGCTCGACTCCGCGCGGTCGGACGCGGCGCTGCGAGACGTGCTGCGGGCCGTCGAGAGCGCGCAAGCCTCGCCGTCGTTGATCGATGCGATCGTTCGCGCGTTCCAGCGCTTCCTCGCGGGCCTCGAGGGTCCGCGCGTCGACTTCGGCCTGGTGTGGCCGGTCGTCGGCGTCCTCGGCGCGGCGATCATCTTCTTCGTCGTCGCCACGCTCGGCCGTGGTCTGGGCGAACGTGTGCGGACCGAGGTCGCGCTCAGCGAGTCGGCGGGGGCCGACCGCGCCGACCCCGCTCGACATCTCCGCGCCGCGGACGAGGCGCTCGCCGCGGGTCGACCGCGCGACGCGATCCACGCGCTGTACCTGTTCGCGCTGACGTCGCTGGTCGCGCGCGAGGCGATCCGTTTCGATCCGGCGCTCACCGACCGCGAGCTCCTTGTGCGCGCC
>DATEZK010000405.1:0-2519 GCA_035255665.1 Candidatus Limnocylindria bacterium | reverse complement strand
ACGCGAGAAAGTCCGGCGCCCGTTCGAGAAGGCGATCCTCGATCACTTCGGCAAACGCAGGCCGGCCGAGAGCGTGTTCACGCTGGAGAACCACGCGGCGCTCGAGCAGTACCGCGAGCGGCTGGAGTCGTCGGGTCTCATACCGAGCGCAGCCGACGTCCAGGGTCGTGTCCTGACCAAACGTGTCGCCTGGGCTGCGCTATGGCTCGTCGCCGGCGCCCGGATCCTCGATGCAGTCGGCGCGGGCCGGACGAACGTCGCGTTCCTCATCGGCCTCGCCGCTCTCTTCAGCTGGGCGGTGCCGCGCATCGTCGATCGGCCACGAACGGCCAGCGGCGACAGAGCGCTCGCCGAGCTGAGGGCGCTCTTCTCGGGTCTGCGCGACCGTGTCGATCAGCTGGCGCCGGGAGGCGTGTCGAACGAGATGGCCCTCACCGCCGCGGTCTACGGCGTTGGCTTCCTGCCCGACCTGAGCTTCCCGTACGTCCGGAAGCTGTACAAACGCGCGACGGTGGCGCGGTCAGGCGCCGCCGCATGCGGAAGCGGGTGCGGCGGTGGTGGCGGCTGGGGCGGCTTCACATTCGGTGGAGTTGGCGACGGCGGCGGCGATGGTGGTGGCGACGGCGGCGGGTGCGGCGGCGGCTGTGGTGGCTGCGGTCTCTGATCCACGCGACTTCTACTGCGAGGAGGTCCTCTCGGGCAGGACGCCGGTCGAGGTCGTCGCCGAGTCCGAGCGTGCGCTGGCCTTCCGTCACACCAGGCCATCGTTCCCGGTCCACATCGTCGTCATCACGCGGCAGCACGTCCCCGAGATGACGGAGCTCGAAGACTGGGGCACGCTCGACGAGCTCATTCGGCTTGTCCGCGAGGTCGCGATCAGCGTTTCCCGTCAGCGTGGCGGCTGCCGGATCGTCGTCAACGTCGGCAGTTACCAGCGCTCGGGGCATCTCCACTGGCATGTGATCGCTGGGGAAGAGGGCGAAGAGATCGGTCCGAGCCTCCGATGACGACTCACGCGACCGAGACACGCGACCGCGTCGGCCTGAGCTGGCGCGGACCGCTTGCCGCGGCCATCCTCTCCAACCTCGACCGGATCGACGTCATCGAGCTGATGCTCGAAGACTTCATCGACGCGTCTGGTCCGGTGCTCGGAGGCGCACGTCTGCTGCGGTCGAGCACACCGGTCATGTTGCACGGCGTCAGCCTCGGACTCGCGTCGGTCGGGACTGTCTCGACCCGGCGACTCGATCGGGTCGCGCGCGTCGTCAACGCGATCGAGCCGGAATCCTGGACGGAGCACCTGGCGTTCGTGCGGGCCGGCGACATCGAGATCGGACACTTGGCCGCGCCGCCGCGGACCATCGCGACGGTCGAGGGCACCGCACGCAACGTCGATCGTGCCGCCAAGGTCCTCGGCGCCCGGCCGCTGCTCGAGAACATCGCGACGCTCGTGGATCCACCAGGAAGCGCTCTCGCTGAGGACGAGTGGGTTAGCGCAACGCTCAACGCGGCCGATGTCGACCTGCTGCTGGACCTGCACAACCTGCACGCGAACGCGATCAATTTCGGCTTCGATGCGGTCGCGTACCTGGGTCGCATCCCCATCCACCGTGTGCGTCAGATTCACATCGCGGGTGGACGGTGGGTGACGCTCACGGTGGACGGTCTCGCGGAGCGCAGGCTGCTCGACGACCATCTCCATGACGTGCCCGACCCGGTGTATCGGCTGCTCGTCGAGGTCGCCGCGCGCGCGAGCGGTCCCCTGACCGTGATCCTCGAACGCGATGGTCGCTTTCCTTCGACCGCGACCCTGTTGAAGCAACTCGATCAGGCGCGTGCTGCGCTGCGCGAAGGCCGCGCTCGCGCTCACGTGCCCGCGGTGGCGGTGTGAGCACACTGCGCTTCGAGCGATTCCTGGCGCGCCTCTACACCGACGCTGAGCTACTCCAGCGATTCCTCGCGGACCCGATGAACACCGCTGCGCGACACGGTCTCGATGACGCCGAGCGCTCGTGGCTCCGCGACGTCGACCGCGCCGGACTCGTCTTCGCGAACGAGAGCTTCGGCCGCAAACGCGCGTCGCGCCGCCAGTCGCGACTGCGGCGACTCTTTTCGGCAATACGCCGCCGTTTCTGACCACGCATCTAAAGAGACGCCGCCGAGGCGCAGTCGTTGCGCCTTTGTGACGTCCCAGCCGGGCAGGGCACGTTTGATGCGGTGCCAAAGGCCATGAAAGAAGTAGAAGTACTCGTCGATTACGAGAACACCATCGCGGACGCGGACGGTAGCCGCTGGGCGGCACGCGCCTGTGGACGGCGTGGCCCGACCAACATGTGGGAGGGCTGGATCGAATTCGTTCCGCTCGACCTCGATCGGAAGCCGATCCGAAGCACCCGGGAGACGACTCAGCCATCCCGCGAAGACCTTCTCTACTGGGCGACCGGGCTCACTCCCGTCTACCTCGGCGGCGCGCTGACCCGCGCCCTCGAGGCACCGCTGATCCGAACCACGCCGCGCCG
>DATEZK010000404.1:0-3581 GCA_035255665.1 Candidatus Limnocylindria bacterium | reverse complement strand
CTCGCGGACCTCGGCGACGGGCTCGGGCGGCAGCGCCGGCGCGACATTGACCGAGCCGCCGCGCGCGCGAGCCTCCGCGACGCTGAGGGCCTCGATCGGACGCGGGTCGATCTTGTCGGCCTCGGCCAGCAGCGTCGCGATCGCGGGATCGACGGGCATGGTGCGAGAGCCTAACTCTTGCGGCGCGCCGGTCCGAAGACGACGCGTCCCGGACGTGCGTCCGTATGCTCGCCGTCCCGCAGTACGGCTGCGCCGTTGACGAGAACGTGCGCGACGCCGGTCGCGTACGCATGCGGCTGGGTGTACGTCGCGTGGTCCGTCACCGTGGCGGGGTCGAACACGACGACATCGGCGAAATACCCCGGGCGTAGGAGCCCGCGGCCGTCGAGCTTCAGATTGGCCGCGGGGAAGCCGGTCATGCGCCGAACGACGTCCTCAAGGGGCGCGGCTCGCTCCTCCCGAACGAACCGGCCCAGGACGCGCGCGAACGTTCCATAGGAACGCGGGTGGGGCTGCGACTTCAGGAACACGCCCTCCGGCGCGAGCGACCCGGCGTCCGAGCCGAAGCTCATCCACTCGAGGCCGACCTCACGTCGCAGGTTCTCGGCGGAGGCCATGAAGATGACCATGCCCACGCGGCTCTCGTCCTCGAGGACCAGATCCATCGCCACATCGCGCGGGTCGGCGGCACGCTCCGCCGCGACCTGGGCCAGAGTCCGTCCGGTGAGCGGCTTCAGGCGCTCGTTCTTGAACGCCACGAGCACGATGCCCTCTGGCGTGCCGGCTGCCTCGTAGAGGTTCTCCCAGTCCTTCCCGGGCCGCGCCATCTCGTCGCGGATCCGGTTTCGCTGTTCGGCGTCGCGCAAGCGCGCGAGCGTCGCGCGCAACCCGCCCTCGTGCGCCCAGGGCGGAAAGCACGAGCTGAGTCCCGTCGCGCCCGCCTCGTACGGATACATGTCGGCCGTGATGGCGAGGCCCTCCGCGCGAGCGTCGGTGATGCGCTCGATGACCGCGTCGAGCTTCGTCCAGTTCGAACGACCCGCCTGCTTCAGGTGGTAGATCTCCGCGGGCAGGCTCGCGCGTCGCGCGATCTCGATGACCTCATCGACCGCCTCGACCAGCCTGTTCCCTTCGCTGCGCATATGTGAGATGTACATGCCGCCGTGACGCCCGGCGACTTCCGCCAACGCGACGAGCTCGTCCGTATCGGCGTACGTCGCGGGCGAGTAGATGAGCGCCGAGCCGACCCCGAGCGCGCCGTCGCGCATCGCAGCGTCCACGAGCCCGCGCATGCGGTCCAGCTCTTCAGGCGTCGGCCGCCTGTCCTCGTGCGCGAGCTCGTGGATGCGGACGCTGGCCGCACCCACGAACGAAGCGATGTTGGTGGAGATGCCGCGCGCAGCGATCGTGTCGAGCGCTTCGGCGAGGGTCGTCCAGGTGATGTCGTACTTGATGTCGCCCTGTTGCTCGGTCTGCTCGCGTCGCATCGTGTCGTTCACCGGACCCAGAGACCAGCCCTCGCCGAACACTTCCAGCGTCACGCCCTGGCGGATGTCGCTCTGCGAGCGTCCGTCGGCGATCAGCGACGTGGTCGCCCAGCTCAGCATGTTGATGAAGCCGGGTGTGACCGCGAGACCGGCGGCGTCGATCTCGGCGCGCCCGCGTTCACGGACGGTGCCGATGGCCGTGATGCGATCGCCGTCGATCGCGACGTCGGCGCCGAACGGCGTGCCGCCCGATCCGTCGTAGATGGTCCCGCCGCGGATGACGACGTCGTGTCCCGCGTTCATCCGCGGAATCCTAGAGACTGGCGCGGTGTACGGGCTCACGCGCGCGGAGATCAGCTTGCTTCGTCGCCTCTCGACAACCGAGAAGGTGCAGCGTTATCTCGATGATCTGACGTACAACCTCGAGCCAGACGGCGACACTGTGCGCTCGCCGCGGCGGGTTATGCGGGACCGCACCGCGCACTGCGCCGAGGGCGCGTTTCTGGCAGCCGCGGCCTTCCGTATCAACGGGCAGCCGCCGCTCCTCGTCGACCTCGAGGCGGACAACGACGACGACCACGTCCTCGCGGTGTATCGCGAGCGCGGACTTTGGGGTTCGGTCGCGACATCCAAGTTCTCCGGTCTGCGCTTCCGCGCGCCGGTGTACCGCACGATCCGCGAGCTCGTGATGAGCTACTTCGAGGACTACTTCAACTGGGACGGCGACCGGACCCTCCGCGCGTACTCCCGTCCGCTGTCGCTGACCCGCTTCGACCGCATCGGCTGGATGACCGCGGAGGAGGATCTCTGGCCCCGTGTCGACCGGCGGTCGTACCAATCCGGCGTTTTTGGGGCTCCAAAGCACTGAATCCGGGCTGAATCTGCTAGCGTTCCCGGCCGAGGACGCCCGCTTAGAGGGAGGGGAGATGCTGCGTACGGTCTCGGCCGTAGAACAACGCCCCTGGCTGCTGCTCGCCTTCGTCTTCTTCGCGACGTGGTTCTTCGGGTTCATTGTCCAGGCCGCCGGTAACGTCTACCTGAACTGGCGCGCCGATCCGATCGTGAGTGAGTTCCGGACCACCCTCACCTACACGTCCGCCGTCGTCGGCGATGGCTTGCTCATCCCGCTCGCGAACATCTTCATGACGAGCCAGCTCGTTGCGTGGCGCCGCCGGCCGCGCATCCACGAGGTCGTCGGTGCCGTGCTCGGTGCCGGCGTCATCACGCTCGCGGTGCATCTCTACCAGGCCGTGAACGTGCTGCTGAATTGGACCATGACGCGCCCGTTCGAGTGGACGCCGCTCGGCTACTACCACGCCGCGTTCATGTGGACCGAGCTGACCTTCGTCCTGTTCTTCTGGGGTCAGGTCGCGCTCGTGGGCAAGGAGAATCCGCGCGCGATCCTCTCGCAGCGCATCGCGTTCGTCGTCCTCTGCGTCGCCCTCTTCCTGCGTCTCCTTTTCGCCGACTACGGCTACATCGTCTAGCTCGTCGCGCGTCCTCGTCTGGTCCGCGCTCGGGGTCGTCTACCTCGTTTGGGGATCGACGTATCTCGCGATCGCCATCGCCGTGCAAACGCTCCCGCCGCTCCTGTCTGCCGGCCTCCGTTTTCTTCTCGCGGGCGCGATCCTGGGCGCGTGGCTCGTCGCGCGGCATGGTCGCGCCGCGCTGCGCATCGATCGCGCGCAGCTCGGTGGCGCGGCGCTCGTTGGCATCCTGCTCCTTGCCGGCGGCAACGGGCTCGTCATGCTCGCGGAGCGCACTGTGCCGTCGGGACTGACCGCCCTGGTGATCGCGTCGGTACCGCTCTGGATCGTCGTCTTCAGGCTCGTCGCCGGCGATCGCGTCGTCACATCGCTGATCGGCGGCGTCCTCGTGGGCTTCGCCGGCGTCGCGATCCTCGTCGTCCCGCGTGGCGCGAGCGGCGAGGTCGACCCGATCGGGCTCTTCATGCTGGTCGTAGCGACGTTCTCGTGGGCGCTCGGGACGTTCGCCTCTCCCCGTCTGGCGACGCCGCGCGATCCGCTGGCGTCGACGACCGTGCAGATGCTGGCAGGCGGCGCACTCTTGGTCGCCATCGCTCTCGCGATCGGC
>DATEZK010000403.1:0-5299 GCA_035255665.1 Candidatus Limnocylindria bacterium | reverse complement strand
CGCGTCCTCGAGGGACTTGGACTACGGGAACTTCTCGCTTGGCCCAAAGGAGTGCGCGTGCGACCCTAGCCGCTGATGCGCCGGCTCCGCGCGTTCTGGTTCGGCGAAGCCGACGTCGCGCCGGTGGCGCTCTTCCGCATCCTGTTCGGACTCCTGCTCTTCAACTGGTTCTGGCAGCTCTTCCCTAATCTCACGGCCTTCTTCACCGACGAAGGCATCCTGCCTCGGCGCGAGGCTGCGCTCTTGGAGCCCGACCGCCTTTCGCTGCTCAATCTGTCTGGCGACTGGTGGCTGGTCGCGATCGTCTGGTCGGTCTCATGCGTTGTCGCGCTAGCGCTGACGCTGGGCTGGCACACGCGCGTGATGTGCCTGCTGGCGTTCGCACTCGTCTCTACCTTTTCGTGGCGGGATCCACTCATCCTGGACGGCAGCGATCTCGTGTTCCGCTTCGTCCCGCTGTGGCTCGCCTTCACGCCAGCGGGGGAACGCTGGTCGCTCGATGCGCTTCGGCGGAGCGAGGGGCCGGCGGTGCGCGGCTGGGCTCTGCCGATCCGGATCCTCGAGCTGCAGGTCGCGTGGATCTACCTCGCGACCGGCCTCGAGAAGCTCGGCGGCATCGACTGGATGGCCGGCACCGCGGCGTACTACGCGCTGCAGCTCGAGCACACTTTCGGGCGGCCGTGGGCGCACGCGATCGCGGTGGATCCGGCGCTGTCGCATCTCATCAGCTGGTACACGCTCGCGGTCGAGCTCGCGTTCCTGCCCCTCGTGATGATCCCCTCGCGCCTGACGCGCCTGATCGGCGCGTTCGCGGCCGCGGCGATGCACGTCGGGATCCTCGTGCTCATGAACGTGGGGAACTTCCCGCTCGTCATGATCGCTGCGTGCGTGCTGTTCGTGCCAGCGGAATGGATCCATCGCCTCATGCGCGACAACGTCTCCGTCGTCTCCGCTACGCCGCGTGCACATCCGCGTGCCGCCGCGCTCCTTTTGCCACTTCTCGCGGCCACCGTTTTCGTGACCGCGGTGCCGTCATGGCTTGAGGCGATCCGGCCACGCGGCGACATCGGACGTGCGCTGCGCGCCCTCTCGCTCGACCAGCGCTGGGACATGTTCTCGCCGAACTCAGCGCGGTCCGATGGCTGGATGATCGCGCCCGCGACGCTGGCGGACGGCACCCGGCTCGACCTGCTCAGTCAACGCGGCGCGGACGACCGTACCGAGCGATACCCTGACCCCTTCTACACGCGCTGGAGCAAGGTGCACGAGCGCATCGCCAGCGCCTTTTACGCGGGCTATCGTTCTGAGTACGCGCGCCACTTCTGCCGCACGCGTAACTCGCGTCTGGGGCCCGGCCAGTCGCCGCTCGTCAGCCTCGAGCTGATCTACGTCGAGCGGACGATCCGAGCTCCGGGGGAAGGACCACCGCTGATCTCCGAGAACACGCTCCACTCGCAGCAGTGCTAGAGCAACAGAACCAGGAGCGCCGCCTCGTGACGGTGCTGTTCGCCGACTTCGCTGGATTCACGGAGCTCGCCGATCAGATGGACCCCGAGGAGCTCCAGGTGCTCGTTTCGGGCATCTTCGAGGACCTCGCCGAGGAGGCGATCCGGCACGACGGCACGATCGAGAAGTTCATCGGCGACGCGATCTTCGTCGTGTTCGGCGCGCCCGTCGCGCACGAGGACGACCCGCAGCGCGCCCTCCGCACCGCGCTCGCGATGCAGCGCGTCTTCGCGGATCACGCCGCGCGGGTCAAGAAGGCGCGCGGCGTGGAGTTCGGCCTGCGCATCGGGATCCATACCGGCATGGTCGTCGCCGGCGCGGTCCGCAGCGTGGCCGAGTACGGCGTCATGGGCGACACGGTGAACATCGCATCGCGTCTCCAGTCCGTCGCCGGACCGGGCGAGATCTACATAACACAGACCACGTTCCGCCTGACCAACCGCGAGTTCAGCTTCCGCGAGGTCGGCCCCATCGAGCTGAAGGGCAAGGACAAGCCGATCCTCGCGTACGCGCTGATCGGCGAGCGCACCGACGTGCGGCCGAGCATCGAGATCGCCGCACCGCTCGTCGGCCGCTGGATGGAGCTTTCCCGCCTCGATCTCGCGTACCAGTCCGCGCGACTGGGGAGGACCGAGGTCGTGCTCATCGCGGGCGAGCCCGGCATCGGCAAGAGCCGCCTCGCCTCGGAGTTCATCGGCCTCGCGACCGCGGCGGAGGAAGGCGCCAAGGCCGCCGACGCACCACGCGTCATGCGCTGGACATTCTCGCGGGTGAATCAGCGCAGCTACGCCGGCTTCATCGAGCCGATCCTCGTCGAGCTCAACGTGCAGCCGTCGGATCCCGAGGGCATCACGCGCGTCAGCGAGAAGCTCCTGGAGCTGGGTTTCGCGAATCCGCTGACGGTCGCGCCGATGCTCGCGCAGTTCCTCCATCTGCCGGGCGTGAGCGAACCCGCAAGTGACTCGGAGGAATGGAAGCGCTCGATGTACATCGTCGTCTACGACGTCATCGCCGCGCTCGCGCGACAGCATCCACTGCTCTACGTCCTCGAGGACCTGCACTTCGCCGACGCCGCCTCGCTCGACCTCCTGTGGTTCCTCACGTCGCGCGCCTCGCGCGTCCCGATCCTGTTCCTGCTCGCACAGCGCCTCGGTCCGGGCTCGCCTGAGCCGAAGACGTCGCGCACGAACTTCAGCCAGCTCGTGCTCGAGCCGCTCTCCGATGAGGAGGCCGCACGCATCGTCGAGGCATCGCTCGACTGGATCCCCGACGAGCTGCGCGACCGCATCGTCGCCCGCGCGGGCGGCAATCCGTTCTTCATCGAGGAGTCGCTGCGCTCGCTCGTGGAGTCCGGCGCGGCGGAGAAGGACGCGAGCGGCGAGTGGCATCTGATCGAGCGTCCGGCCGCGCTCGAAGTGCCCGCGACCCTGCACGCGGTCGTGGCTTCGCGCATCGACCGGCTGCAGCCGACCGCACGCGAATGCATCCAGCTGGCCGCGGTCATCGGTCAGCGCTTTGGCGACCGAGTGCTGCGCGCGGCCGGCGGCGACCGCCTGGCCGCCGCCGTGGACCAGCTCATCGCCGCCGACCTCGTGCTGGAGGCTGCGCCGGGTGAACGCCGCGAGGGGCGTTACCGCTTCAAGCACGCGATCGTGCAGGAGGTCGCGTACAACACGCTGCTGGTGCGACGGCGAATCGAGCTGCATCGCCGCGTCGCCGCCGCATATGAGGCCGTGCTGACCGACGAGCTCAAGGAGTTCTACCCCGCCCTCGCGCACCACTACCTGATCGGCGAGGTGCCCGAGAAGGCCGCCGAGTACTCGTGGAAGTCCGCGCAGCGCGCGACGGCGATCCACGCGTACATCGAGGCACTGCGCTTCGCCGAGCAGGCGCTCGAGCTGTACGAGAAGATCGGGCGGGTCCCGGCTGCGGTCGAGGCGCTGTATCTCATCGCACGCGTTCGGCGTTACCGCGGCGAGAACGACGCCGCGCTCGCCGCGTACGAGCGTGCGCTCCTGCTCCTTGAAGCGCGCGATCCGAAGAGCGGCGAGGTCGCGATCCTTCTCGCGCATATGGCAGAGCTGTGCACGCGGTGGGACGCGAAACATCCCGATCTCGAGGGGTTGATCGAGCGCGGGCTGGCCATCGTCGGCACCGCGCAGTCGCGCGAGCGCGTTCTGCTCCTGGCCGCTCGGTCGTTCATGCCACGGCGGGGTCCGAAATCGACCGACGCCGACTGGGAGGCCTCGCTCGCGACCGCGAAAGAGGCGCTCGCGATCGCCGAGGAGCTCGGTCTGCTGCGCGAGCGATCCCTCTGTCTCGATGCGGTCGGCTACGCGTACCGCGAGCTCGGCAACTTCCGCGAGGCGTACCTCGCGAACCAGCGCCGGCTGCCGATCGCCCAGTCCCTGCAGGACAGCGACGAGCTCATCGACGCGCACACGATGGTCGCGATCTCGGCGCTATCGCTCGGCGATATGAACGAAGCGATGGAGCACGCCGCGAGCGCGCGCGAGGTCGCGATCGAGACGGAGAAGCCCCGGCTCGGCGCCCACGCGCTCCGGACCGAGACCCTTGCGCATCTCCTCGCCGGAGACTTCCCGGGCACCCTCGTCGCCGCGGCGCGCCGCGAGCGATTCGCGACGCCGACGAAGTGGCCCTCGACGCTCGGAGTCGCGATCGGCGCGGCGGCCGCGATGATCTCGCCCGACGAGAAGATGTACCGGGACCTGATGATCGAGCAGGAGGCGTCTCCCGCCGAGCTCGCCCTCGCCGACTTCCTCGCGGCGTACTACGGACTGCGCGAGAGCGAGAGCGCGTACCACGCGGTCCGCAGCGCGGGCCAGCCGAAGTCCATCGTCGACGTCACGCTGCTCGGACCGCTGCTCGTCCTCGCGGCGGCGCGCTGGCACCTCCCGGACGAGGCGTTCGAGGACCGCGTCGCGACGGTCGTCGACCGGACCGGGCACGCGCGCGGCCGCGCGCTCCTGACGCACGCGGAGGCCATCCGGGCCTATCACGCCGGCGAGCACTCGAAGTCGGCAAAGCTGCTGTTCGACGCTGTGCAGGCGTTCGCGAGCCTCCGCCTCGACTACGAGCGCGCGGTGGCGCTCGCCGATCTCGCTCGCGCGCTGCGCAACGTGCCGGGGCGCGAGGATCAGGCGCAGGCGCAGTGCGATGAGGCGAAGGCGATCGCCGAGCGTCTGGGCGCGACGGCGCTGCGTATCGCGGCGGAGAACCTGACGGTCCGCGTCTAGCCGTGGCATCCAGCGCGAAAGCGGTCTATCGCAGCCCGCTCCAGCCCGCCGCCAGTAAGCCGAGCCGGATGACCGCAGCGACGGGCGGAATTGGCACGGCGAAGCCGGACCAGAACACGATCTCGATCGGCAGCAGCGCAAGCGTGAGGATCCCGCCGGCACGCGAGCCGGTCCAGAGCATCCAGCCAGCGAACGCTTCGACCGCGCAGAGCCCGACGAAAAGACCCAGCAGGATCGCGAACACTTCAGGCGAGAAACGCTCGAACCATCCGCCGCCGTAGGCACGGAAACCGAATGCCGTCATCGGCAGCTCTCGGTGCTGCAATAGATGCGCGGCTGCCGGGAACGCATAGAGGCCGAAGCCCGCGGCGATCAGCCAGAACAGAGCCGCCGCGGCTCGTGCCGCCGTCAGCTCGGACGCCTCCGCCACGGCGAACAACGTACTGGCCGCGAAGTGGCGCGTCTAACTGAGCGCACGCGCCAGGACACTCCGCGCCGCGTTGTAGCCGCACATGCCGTGCACGCCTCCGCCCGGT
>DATEZK010000402.1:0-2795 GCA_035255665.1 Candidatus Limnocylindria bacterium | reverse complement strand
TCGAGCGCGACGCCGTCACGTACGCGAGCGCGGTCGCGTCGCAGGTCCAGGACATCAAGATCGGACTGGGTGCGCTCAACCCATTCACGCGCCACCCCGTCCTCATCGCGATGACCATCAGCGCGCTCGACGAGATGGCCCCCGAGCGGATCCTCCTCGGGATGGGCTCTGCGCTCCCGCTCCGCCTCGGCCAGATGGGCATCCCCTACACACCGCCTGACGCCGTCACGAAGTCGAGCGAGGCGATCGACACGCTGCACACGCTCTGGAAAGGCGAGCGCATCCCGTCGGGCACGCCTGGCCTGCCGCCGCTCCAGCCGATGTTCCCGCCGGTCCACCGCGTCCCGATCTATCTCGCCGGCTATCGCTCCGGGATCATGGAGCTCGCGGGCCAGAAGGGCGACGGATACCTCGCGCGCCCGGCCGAATCGATCCCCGGCCTGAAGAAGCTGCTCAGCGTGATGAACAAGGCCGCGCGGGTGGCTGGGCGTGACCCGAATGACATCGACGTCGCGGGTTACCTGCTCGCGCTCGTCGGCGAGACACGCCGCGACGCGCTCAACCGCGCGAAGCGCGAGCCATTCGTGATCTTCATGATGAGCATCCTCTCCGACGTGACCCTCAACCGCGCGGGATTCGATCCCGATCTGCGCGACAAGATCGCGGTGCACTGGCGCAAAGAGGACTACACGACCGCCGGAGGGCTCATCCCCGACGAGCTCCTCGACGCGTTCATCGTCTGCGGCACGCGGCGCGAGATCGCCGACCGCGCGTGGGAGTACCACGAGGCGGGTATGGACCTCCCGATCCTGCAGCCCGTCGTGCAGGACGAGGATCAGGTCACCGCCGTCCTCGACGCGGCGGTCGCGTACGGCTCCGGCGAAGCGGGCCTGGTCGCGGCGCGCACCGCCCTCGACGCGCAGAAGAAGAGCGCTGCGGGCAGCCTGCGCGACCGCCTTGGCGCGTACTGGGAGATCGCGCGGCCCTTCTCGTTCACTGCGTCCACCGTACCGATCGCGGTCGGCGGCGCACTCGCCGCGGTCGAGGGACTCTTCGACTGGACGCTGTTCCTGGTGTCGCTGGTCGCAGGCGTGCTGCTGCACATCGGGACGAACGTCACCAACGAGATCTACGACGTGCGCAAGGGCGTGGACACGATCGTCTCGCCGCGCGCGAGCCACGCGATCGTCAAAGGACGCATCACCGACCGCGAGGCCTACATCCTGGCTGTCGCATCGTTCGCGGTCGCGTTCGTCCTCGGCCTGTATCTGGTCTCGGTCCGCGGCTGGCCGGTCGTCGCGCTCGGGCTCGCCGGTCTCATCGGCGGCTTCACCTACACCGCGCCGCCGGTCCAGTACAAGTTCAGCCCCTACGGCATCCCGCTCGTCTTCATGCTCATGGGCCCGCTGATGGTCGTCGGCTCCTTCTACGTGATCACCGGCACGGTGAGTTGGAGCGCGCTCGCGATCAGCATCCCGGTCGGTTTCCTCGTCGCGGCCATCCTGCACGGCAACGAATGGCGCGACATCAGCGAGGACGCGCGCGCCGGTGCCAGGACGTTCTCGGTCCGGATGGGCCGGCAGGCGGCTCACTGGCTCTATATCGCGCTCGTGGTCGGCGCGTACATCGCGCTCACCGGCGCGGTGCTCGCGAATCTGCTCCCGACGTGGACGCTGCTCGCGATCCTCTCGCTCCCGCTCCTGGTACGTCAGATCCGCAGCGCCGAATTCGGCGCGAGCGGTCAGCAGCGCGCCATCGCGATGATCGACCTGCAGACCGCGCAGCTCCACGCCGCGTTCGGCTACCTCATGGTCGCCGGGCTGATCATCGCCACCATCGCCGCGACTCGTTAGCGAACTCTCGCGTAAGGACTCGGGTTAGTCAGCGTGACCTCCGCGGCGGCTGGAGACCGGATGTCGGCCAGCCGCCGCGCGTGCGACGTACGGGGTCATCGACGCTGCGCGACCGACTGAAGCTCGCTGCCGTCGGCCGCCCGTAGCAGCTCTGCGCATCGCTCGGCGAGCTCGAGCGCCTCTTTCGAAGCACAGCCCGAGCGCGACGCGAGTTGTAGCGCATTAAGCGCGTGGCGGTAGAGCGATCGTTGGACGGCGTGGCGGTCACAGTCACTGTCGCAGCAATTCCGACTGGCCATTCGGTCTCCTCCATTCGCGCTGTTTTTGCCAGAAAAACAAAAACGCCACGGGAGGAGCCCGTGGCCTTACAGCGCCGTGAGCACGCTCTTACAGCGCTAGCCCGAGCTGGCCTCCCGCGTTGATGCGATGTACGGAACGATCAATCAACACTCCTTTCTTCAGCGCGCGCGGCGTGAAGCGCAGATGTAGCAGAGACCCGCCCCGAATACAAGAGTGATCTCCACAACTTGTGCGCGGCGATACTTCCCGCCATGGCAGCCACTGGGGATGAGGAGTGACGAAGGGCGGGCCGGTCGTCGCGATCGGTCTTGCGATGGCGTTCGGGCTGTTCGGTCTGACGTTCCGCGGGCCGCGCGAGAGATTCTGGGAGCACATGACGCTCACCGGCTTCCTGCTCGGCACCATGGCGCTCGGCAATGACGCCGAGCTGCGCCGGCCGCGCTTTCGCGAGCGCGACATCGCACTCGGTCTCCTGTCGGCCGCGGGTCTCTACGCCATCTTTCAGACCGGCGACCGGATGGCGCGCAAGGTCATGCCGAAGGGCTCGCAGGAGATCGGCGATATCTACGCTCTCCGCTCGCTGCGACCGAAGGGCGAGATCGCCACGCGGCTCGCGGCGGTCATCGGGCCGGCCGAGGAGCT
>DATEZK010000401.1:0-2529 GCA_035255665.1 Candidatus Limnocylindria bacterium | reverse complement strand
TCGGCTTCGCGCACGAACGGCTCGTTGGCGTCGACATCGGAGTAGACCGCGACGGTCCGCATGTTCATGCGCCGCGCCGTGCGGAAGATGCGGCGCGCGATCTCTCCGCGGTTCGCGACGAGGAGCGTCGTCACCACTTCGGCTTGCGGCGCTCGAGGAACGACCGCATCCCCTCCTGGCCTTCGTCGCTCACGCGGATGCCGGCGATGCGCTCGACCGTCATCTCGCGCACCTCGGCGACCGGACGGCCGGCGACCTCGCGCGCCAGTCGCTTCGCGGCGTTCACCGCGTGCGGTCCGCCCGCGACGATCGCGTCGAGATAGAAGTCGATCTTCCCGTCGAGCTTCGCCGGCTCCTCGACCGCCTCGACCAGGCCGACCTCGTACGCGCGCTGCGGATCGAAGCGGATGCCGGTCGTGAACAGCGCGGTCGCGTGCGCGAATCCGATCTTGCGCACGACGTACGGCGACACGACGGCGGGCAGGATGCCCAGACGCACCTCGGTGAAGGCGAAGACCGCCTCGGTCGAGGCGACCGCGATGTCGGCGACGGCGACCAGACCGCACCCGCCGCCGATCGCGGCGCCCTGCACGCGTGCGAGGAGCGGCATGGGTAGCTCGTCGAGCGAGCGGAACAACTGCGCGAGCGCGCGCGAGTCGGCCACGTTCTCCGCGAGCGTGAAATCCGCCATGCCGCGCATCCAATTGAGGTCGGCGCCGGCGCAGAACGCGTCGCCCTCGCTGCGCAGGACGACCGCGCGCGAAGTCGGATCGATGCGCCCGAGGATTGCGCCCAGCTGTGCGATGAGCTCCGCGTTGAACGCGTTGCGCACGTCGGGGCGCGCGAGCGTGATCCAGCTGATACCGCGGACATCGACCTCGAGCCGGACAACGTCGGTCACGGTCGGGACGATAGCGAGGGCACGCGGGGCGCGGGTTCTAGCGGGTGATGGGAGCCGGGCGCTTGGACTGGGCGGGCGCGTAAGGCGAGCGACGGTTCTCTTCGAGTTGCACGTGCGTGTAGCCGTGAACGGTCGTTTCGTGCTGCGAGCGGAGCGCGCTGGCCGCGAGAAGCGCGGGCATCGACGTCTGGTCCGCTACGGTGAAGCACTCGTCGCAGCCGCCGAAACGGCATGGAAAGCCACCTGACCTCATGGAGGTTTGACCTTTCCGGCCGCTCTCTCGGCCCGCGGGGATTAACGCAGTCTATCAGCGAATGTCGCGCTGTTGCGAGCGCTCGCATGGTTGCGTCGCCGCGCGCGACGCGGGAGATCTAGTTGATGAGCGTGCTTAATCCGAGCGTGTTATCCGCGGGGTTTGGATCGCTCTGGTCCGCGCTCACCTGGATACTCGCCGTCGCCGTCCCCGCTGCGGTCGGTCGAACGTCGATCGTGACGCGCGCCGTGGTCACGTTTGTCTGCGCGCCGGTGTAGTGGGCGAGCACGCGCGCGGGCGAGAGCGCGCTGCCGTAGACCGCGACCTCGTCGATCACGCCGTTGAACGGCAGGATCCCCGGATTGCCGCCCTCGGCGCCAAGGCGTCCGATGAAGGCTGGCCCAGATCCACTGGCGAGCGTCCCCGCCGCCGTGCTGGCGACCTGCGCGCCGTTCACATACAGACGCAGCGTGGTGCCGTCAAAGGTGCCCACCACGTGCGACCACGTGCCGGCCGCAAGGAACGGCCCGATCGCAGTGAGGTAGCCGCCGCCGGCCGCCTTGCCGCGCCACTCGATACGCCCGGCCTCGATGAGCATCAGGTAGCCGGTGTTCACCGTGCCGCCCACGGTCTTCTCGAAGATGCCGGCGTTCTGCCCGGCCACGCTCGGCTTGATCCACGCCTCCACGGTCAGCGCGCTAGAGAGATTGAGCGTGCTGGAGGCCGGGATGCTGACCACGCTCGATCCCGCAAAGCTGGCCGCGCTGTCACCGGGCACGGCGCCGGCGGCCTCCGGCGTGACTCCGCTATACGTGCCGGGATTGCCGCCGCTGGTGTCGGCCGCGGTCGTCGCACTGGTGGGCTCACCGAGGCGCCAGTAGCTCACCGGGCCATCGGCGAGCACGGGATTGACCGCGAGAGCGCCGATCGCGCAGGTCACGCTTCCCGCCGCGGGGCTGCAGCTGCCCTGGCTGCTGGTCGCGGAGAGGAAGGTCGCATCCGACGGCAGGGTTGCGCCCAGAGAGACGTTCGTCGCGCTCGCAGCGCCCGCGCCACTCACGGTCGCGGTGTAGCGGAGCGTGCCGCCGACCGCGACCGGATCCGGTAGCGCCACGCCGGTCACCTTCAGGTCTGCGGTCGGGGACGTCACGGTCACGCTCTGGGTCACGCTGTTGTTCGCGCTGCGGGGATCTTGCTCGTTCGCGCTCAGCTGCGCGCTGTTGACGAGCGTCCCGCCGGCGTCGGCTCGCACGTCGATGCTGACGCGCGCGGTGGTCACGTTGGTCTGCGCGTTCGTGTAGTGAGCGAGCACGCGTGCCGCGGAGAGCGCGCTGCCGTACACGGCGACCTCGTCGATCACGCCATTGAAGGGCAG
>DATEZK010000400.1:0-6517 GCA_035255665.1 Candidatus Limnocylindria bacterium | reverse complement strand
TCGCGATCGTCGCCGCGACCGTGCCGCTGTCCCTGTCCTTCCTCGCTGCCGCGTTCGCGGTGCTTGTCGTCGCTTTCATCGGCGCCTACATCGTTCAGGACAACATCACGCAGCCGCTTCAGGCCCTGACGCAGCGCGCCGACGCGCAGCCTGCCCCCGACGCGAGCTTCGATGTGCAGGGTCCCGAGGAGGTCATGCGTCTCGCCGCCGCCCTTCGCCGCGCCTGGGCTGCGGTGCGCTCCGAACACGAGGTCGCGCAGGAAGAGCGCGACCGGCTCGCGACACTGATCGACGAGCTTGGGGAGGCGGTGTTCATCACCAACGACGATGGCCGGATCGCGCTCGCGAACGCGGCGGGCCGTGCGCTGGCCGGATCGGATGCCGTGGGGCGCCATCTCGCGCAGGTCGTGCGCGAGCACGAGATCCTGGCGGCATTCGCTAGCGCCCGGAGCGGGCGCGAGGCCACGGCCACGGTCGAGCGGAACGAGCCGCGGCGCTTCCTGCGGGCCATCGCGCGGCCACTCGAGGGCGGCCAGATCCTGCTCGTGCTTCAGGACCTCACGGCGCTCCGTCGACTCGAGACCGTGCGTTCGGACTTCATCGCGAACGTCTCGCACGAGCTGCGCCGGCCCATTACTTCTTTGAAGGCCATGGCCGAGGCGCTGGAGGAAGGGGCGCTCGACGACCGTGACGTCGCGCGCGACTTCGTGCACCGCATGCATCAGGAGATCGATGGCCTCGCGCAGCTCACGAACGAGCTCCTGACGCTCACGCGGATCGAGTCGGGGGCCGAGACGCTCACGCTCGTGACGCAGTCGCCCGCCGCTCTGCTCGCGGACTGCGCGCGGCGCATGGGCCCGCTTGCGGCGCGCGCCGAGGTCGCGCTGCTCGTCGAGCCGGGCGAGGCACCGTCCGTGCGGGCCGACGGCGAAAGGGTCGCGCAGGTTTTGTCGAATCTCGTGCACAACGCCGTGAAGTTCACGCCCGCCGGCGGCTCGGTTCGACTCTCCGCTGCGCGCGAGGATGGCCGGGTTGCGTTCAGCGTTGCGGATACCGGGGTAGGGATCGAGCGCGGGGATCTGGAGCGCGTCTTCGAGCGGTTCTACAAAGCGGACAAGTCGCGGTCAGGCGGCGGTACAGGCCTGGGCCTCGCGATCGCGAAGCACATCGTGCAGGCGCATGGTGGACGCATCGAGGCGAGAAGCGATGGACCGGGTCGTGGAGCGACGTTCCGTTTCACGTTGCCGCTCGCGGAGTGACGGCGCTCTACCCGTATAGCGCGTGCTCCGCGTACGGCCGGAACGCGACGAGCGGTCCGTCGCTCTCGGGAACGATGCCGGTCACGACGACGTCGCGGTCGACGCGCAGCGGGTCGCCGCGGCGATCGATGCCGATGGAGTCGTTCTTGAAGACCACGACGCCGACACGTACCCACGGATGCAGGGTGCTGAGCTTCGTCACCGTGATCACATAGCGAGCGTCGCGGGTCGCTGTCATCGCACGGTGAACGCGCGGTGAACGTTCGGAGCGGATGCTAGGCTCGGCCGCAGGTGGCACGACTCGTCCTGGTCGACGACGACCCGAATCTGCGTCATACGCTCGGCTATGCGCTTCGCCAGGAAGGTTTCGAAGTGTTCGCGGCCGAGGACGGCGAACGCGGACTCGAGGCGTTCCGTCAGAACCGGCCCGACGTCGTCCTGCTGGACGTGATGCTCCCGAACGTCGACGGCTTCGAAGTGTGCCGGCGCATCCGGCGCGAGAGCGACGTGCCGATCCTGATGCTGACCGCGCGCGACACCGAGCTCGACAAGGTCGTCGGGCTCGAGCTTGGCGCGGACGACTACCTCGCAAAGCCCTTCTCCACGCGCGAGCTGGTGGCCCGCGTGCGCGCGCTGCTGCGTCGCACGCGACCGACGGTCGCGCCGGTCGGCGAGCGCCTCGAGAGCGCTGGACTCCTGCTCGACGCCGGGCGGCACCGCGTGACGCTCGAGGGAAGCGAGGTCGCGCTCAAACCCAAGGAATTCGACCTTCTGGCGTTCTTCATGGGACATCCGGGCCAGGTCTTCGGCCGCGAGCAGCTGCTCGCCAGCGTGTGGGGCTACGACTTCGCGGGTGACTCGCGTACCGTCGACACCCATGTGAAGACCCTGCGGGAGAAGCTCGGCGACGACGCCGAGCACCCCCGCTGGATAGACACCGTCCGTGGCGTTGGCTACCGATTCCGGGAGTCTTCGCCCGTTTAACCTCGGTCGATACGACCGGGGACGGTCGTTCACCGAGCGTTCACACAGCCCTCACCGTCCACACATGCCCCAACACCAGCCTGTCACTGCGCCCCGCGACGCTGGACTCGACAAAGTGGGAAGTTGAGGAGAGAAATGAAGAAGCCCCTTATCGCGTCCTTGCTCGCGTTCTCGACGCTGCTCGCCGCATGCGGCGGTGCAACACCCGCGCCGACCAGCGCTCCAAGTGGCGGAGCTACGGCGACCGTCGCAGCAAACCCGTGCGCCGTTCCGGTGAAGGCCAAGTGCCCCGATGAGGCATCGGAGCTCGTCGGCGCAGGTGCGACGTTCCCGGCGCCGATCTACACGAAGTGGGTCTCCGAGTACAACAAGCTCACCGGAATCCAGATCAACTACCAGCCGGTCGGCTCAGGTGGCGGCATCAAGTCCCTCACCGACAAGACCGTCGACTACGGCGCGACCGATGGCCCGATGACCGAAGCGCAGCTGACCGCGGCCGGAGGCGCGAGCGCGGTCCTCCACATCCCGATGGTCATGGGCGCGGTCGTCCCGACGTACAACATCCCCGGCGTCACGGCATCGCTCAAGTTCACGCCCGAAGTGCTCGCGGGAATCTATCTCGAGCAGATCAAGAAGTGGAACGACCCTAAGATCACCGCGCTCAACACCGGCGTGACGCTGCCGGACGCGGCGATCACGACTGTGCACCGCTCCGACGGGTCGGGCACGACCTATGTCTGGACCGATTACCTCTCCAAGGTCAGCCCCGAATGGAAGACCCGCGTCGGCTTCGCGAACTCGGTCAACTGGCCGGGTGGCCTCGGCGCCTCCGGCAACGCGGGCGTCGCCGGCTCGGTGAAGAACACCTCCGGTGCCATCGGCTACGTCGAGCTGATCTACGCGATCCAGAACAAGCTCGGCTACGGCACCGTGCAGAACTCGAAGGGCAAGTTCGTCGAGGCGACGCTCGACTCCGTCACCAAGGCGGCTGACGGTGTCACGCTTCCCGCGGACATGCGTGTCTCGATCACGAACTCGGACAACGCGGACGCATACCCGATCTCGACATTCACCTGGACCCTCGCGTACACCGAGATCGCGAACAAGGCCAAGGCCATCGGGATCGCCCGCTGGTTCTGGTGGAGCACACACGAGGGCCAGGCCTTCGCGAAGGACCTGGGGTACGCGCCTCTCCCCGCCGGGGTCGTCACCAAGGCGGAGGGAATGATCCGCTCGATCACGACCGGCGGCGTGGCCGCTCTACCGAAATAACCATCCTCGCGTGACCCGCACTTTCGATCGCATCTTCGCGGCGGGCGTGGCGGCACTGGCGATGCTGGTGCCGCTCACGCTCGTCGCGATCACGCTGCTCATCCTCATCGACTCGTGGCCCGCCCTGACGACGTTCGGGATCTCGTACTTCACGACGACGGAGTGGGACCCCGTGAAGCTCGTCTTCGGCGCGGCCGCCTACGTTTACGGAACGCTGGTGACGACGATCATCGCCGTCACGCTCGCGGCGCCCGTCGCCGTGGGTGCGGCCATCTACCTCACCGAGTTCGCGCCGCGAGTGATCCGCGCGCCGATCGCCTTCACGATCGAGCTTCTCGCGTACATCCCGAGCATCGTCTACGGCCTCTGGGCCATCTTCGTCATGGTCCCTGTCATGCGGTCGACGATCGAGCCGGGACTCCAGGCGACCCTCGGCCAGGTACCCCTCGTCGGCCATCTGTTCAGCGGGACGCCGGTCGGCTTCGACCTGCTGAGCGGCGGCGTCGTGCTCGCGATCATGATCCTGCCCATCCTCATGGCGGTGTCACGGGAGGTGCTGCTCGCGGTCCCGCCAACGCAGCGCGAGGCGATGATCGGACTCGGCGCGACGCGCTGGGAAGCCGTGAGCCGCGCGGTGATCCCATATGCCCGTCCGGGGATCATCGGCGGCGCCGTGCTCGGGGTCGGTCGCGCATTCGGCGAGACGATGGCCGTCACGATGGTCGTCGGGAACTCGTCGCGCGAGATCAGCGGCTCGCTCTTCGTGCCGGGCTACACGATGGCATCGGCCATCGCGAACCAGTTCGTCGAGGCGGACAGTGAGCTGTACTTCAGCGCGATCGTCGAGATCGCGCTGGTGCTGCTCCTCGTGGCCGTCGTGGTGAACGGCGTCGCGCGCGTGCTCATCCGGCGATCCATCGCGGACCGGCCCGCGGGCGTGGTGATCTGACCGTGTCCGCTGCGATCACAGCTATGTCTGGGTCCGTCCCGGCGCGTCACCGTGTGGCAACGCGGCGCCGCGTCGTCAGTTTTGTCGTTCTCACGCTGCTGATGCTCGGGACGCTCCTGGCCGTCGCGCTCCTGGTAACGATCCTCGGCTACGTCATCTTCCGGGGGATGCCCGCGCTCAACATCGACTTCTTCACCCAGCGGCCGTTGCCATTCGGCGAGGTCGGAGGCGGTGTCGCGCCCGCCCTGATCGGAACGCTCATACTCGCTGCGATCTCCGGCGCGCTCGCGATCCCGATCGGGATCGCGGCCGCCATATTCGTGGTCGAGTACCAGTCCGGCCGATTCGCGGCGCCGGTCCGTTTCGCCGCCGAGCTGATCTCCGGACTGCCATCGATCGTGATCGGCGTCTTCGTGTGGGCGTTCCTCGTCCGTGGCGTCGTCGGGAACTACGCGGCGATCGCCGGTGGCGTCGCGCTCGCTGTGATCATGATCCCGATCGTCGCCCGGACGGTCGAGGAGGTCCTGCGCCTCGTGCCGCACTCGCTTCGAGAGGCCGCGCTGGCGCTCGGCGCACCCAAATGGAAGGTGATCCTGGCGATCGTGTTGCCGACGGCGCGCGCGGGTGTCATCACGGCGTCGGTCCTCGCGCTCGCGCGTTCGGCCGGGGAGACCGCTCCGCTGCTGCTCACCGCTCTGGGCAACGACTTCTTCAGCACCGATCTTCTGCGGCCGATCGGAGCGCTGCCGCTGCAGATCTATCGCTACGCCATCTCGCCGTACGACGACTGGCACACCAAGGCGTGGGGAGCCTCGCTCGTGCTGGTGATCGTGATCGGCGCGATCGGCGTGCTGCTGCGGGTCGTGGCGCGGCAGCGGGTCCGTTGACAGCGTGGAAGGGGAGAAGAGGATGTCACTAACGATGAGAGAGACGAAGCCGCGTGAGACATCGGAGGCGCCGACGCGACCCTCCGAGCATGACGCGGACGGGGCCGCCCCCGCGACCGCCCGCGCGATCGCGCTGCGGACCGAGACGCTGAGTGCCTACTACGGCGCGGCCCAGGCGGTCGGCGATGTCGACCTCAGCTTCGAGGTCGGCGCAGTCACCGCGATCATCGGGCCATCGGGCTGCGGCAAGTCGACCCTTCTTCGCTGCCTCAACCGGATGCACGAGACGACCCCGGGCGCGCGCGCCACCGGACGCGTTCTCTTGAACGACGTCGAGGTCTACGACCCCAAGACCGATCCGGTCGAGGTGAGGAGTATGGTCGGGATGGTCTTCCAGAAGCCCAACCCCTTCCCGATGATGAGCGTCTACGACAACGTGGCGGCAGGTCCGCGGCTCCGCGGCTGGAAGATGACGCGCCGCGAGCTCGACGATCTCGTCGAGCGCAACTTGCGCCGCGCCGCGCTTTGGGACGAGGTGAAGGACAAGCTCCACCGCTCTGGCGCCGCGCTCTCGGGCGGGCAGCAGCAGCGACTCTGCATCGCGCGCGCTCTCGCGACGGATCCGAGCGTGCTGCTGATGGACGAGCCGTGCTCCGCGCTGGACCCCATCGCGACGTACAAGATCGAGGAGCTCGTGCGCGAGCTGAGCCACGAGGTCACGATCGTCATCGTCACGCACAACATGCAGCAGGCGTCGCGCGTCAGCGAGAAGACAGCCTTCATGCTCGCCGCCGACGACGGCATCGGCCGGCTGGTGGAGTACGGGAAGACGGACGACCTCTTCACCATGCCACGCGATCCCCGCACCGAGGCATACATCACCGGACGGTTCGGATGACGACACGCTCGATCCACACGCGCGCCGCGCTCGACGACGGGCTCGCGCAGCTGCAGGCCGACCTGCGGGCGATGACGAGCCTGCTCGACGTCGCGATCGAGCGCAGCGTGTTGTCGCTGCAGACGCTGGATCAGCGGCTCGCCCAGCTCGTGATCGACAGCGACGAGCAGATCAATCGCATGCGCTTCCAGATCGAGGATCGCGCGATCCACCTCATCGCGACGCAACAGCCGATCGCGGGCGACCTCCGCTTCATCGTCGCGGTGCT
>DATEZK010000399.1:0-4766 GCA_035255665.1 Candidatus Limnocylindria bacterium | reverse complement strand
TCTCGTTCGGCCGAGGTGCGCTCGATCTCCGCCATATTGCGCGCTCGCTCGACGTACTTCTCGACCTCTGCGCGCTTCGCGGGCGAGGTGATCTTCGCGACCAGCGGATGCTCCGGCGCCAGCACCATGAATGTCGCGCCGTAGATCGTGTCCGGTCGCGTGGTGAAGAAGCGGATCTCCTCGCCCGGGTGACCCTCGACCGGGAAGGTGATCTCCGCGCCCTCGGAGCGACCGATCCAGTTCGTCTGCAGGACGCGCACGCGCTCGGGCCAATCCAGGCCGTCGAACTTCAGCAGCTCGTCCGCGTACTTTGTGATCCGGTAGAACCACTGCGTCATCTGCCGTTTCACGACAGGCGTGTCGCAGCGCTCACATTTGCCGGCGATCACCTGCTCGTTGGCCAGCACCGTTTCGTCGCGAGGGCACCAGTTCACCGGCGCGTCGCCGCGGTAGGCCAGGCCCTTCTCGAAGAACTTCAGGAACATCCACTGATTCCAGCGGTAGTACTCGGGGTAGCAGGTGATGACCTCGCGCCGCCAGTCGATCGCCGTGCCCATGCGCTTGAACTGATCGCGCATGTGGGCCATGTTCTTTTCCGTCCACACCGCGGGATGGATCTTGCGATCGATGGCCGCGTTCTCCGCGTTGATCCCGAAAGCGTCGAAGCCCATCGGGAACAGCACGTTGTGGCCGCGCATGCGCAGGAAGCGCGCGGCAGCGTCCGGTGGCGCGAACGCGTACCAATGGCCCACGTGGATCTCGCCCGATGGGTACGGGAACATCGTCAGGAAGTAGAAGTTCGGCTTGTCGCTCTCATCCGGCGTGTCGTGGAGGCCCGAGCGCACCCACTCTTCCTGCCACTTGGACTCGATGCTTGCCGGCTCGTAGCGGTCGATGCGCTGCTTCATGACGGCCATTTCGCGCCTCCTTTCGCCGAAATACAAAACGCCCTCCGCCCCGCCGGCGAACTTTGCCGGACTCGGGGACGGAAGGCGACTTCCGCGGTACCACCCCAGTTGAGAAACGATCTGGTGGAGCTGGCGGGATTCGAACCCGCGACCCCCACACTGCCAGTGTGATGCGCTCCCACTGCGCCACAGCCCCGATCGCTCTCCGCTCGAGCACGCTGATAACGGACGTGACTCCGGCAAGCGCTAGATCTTCCGACTCACGCTCGCGGCTCCCGGGCGAGTTCGGCGTTCCCGGACACCGGCTCGCACCATCCGCCGGCTCTCTTGGTCAGGGGTTCCGCGTACTGCTCCCGATCGCGGCCTCTCGCGACAAAGTATAGGTGGATGTACCCGCTCATCCGCATCGACAAACGCATCCCGGACGGCTCGATCTGGCAGAGCCGATGGGGCTATGTGCTTCCGGGTGTCGCGGGATGGACCCGCGTCTATCAGCCGACAGGGACGAAGTGGTCGAATCCGCTCGGCGGCTGGACGGCGAAGACGCCTGGCATCTCCATCTTCAATCCGGATCGCCCGTTCACGATCGCCTGCCATGGCCCCGACGAAGAGAAACGCTTCTACATCGACGTCGCGCACCGAGTGCGCGTCGCCGGAGATGTCCTGGAATTCGTGGATCTTTTCCTCGACGTGATGATCGACCCGTCCGGCACTGTGAGCGAGAAGGACGAGCACCAGCTGATCTTCCTGGCGCCCGATGAACGCCGGTTCGCGCGCGCGGCGCGCGACGAGGTGCGACTACTGATCGCCGCCGACGATCCCCTCTTCGATCCGCGCGGCCCGTACTACGCGGTGCCGGACGATGCGAAGGCGCTGCCGCCATCGACGGCGACGACGGAGCTGTCTTAGCCGAACTCCGGTCCGGCGCGTCGCATCGAGACCGACTGCAGCACACCGAGCGCGAAACAGATCGACACGAGCGAGCTGCCGCCGTGCGAGATGAACGGGAGCGGGATGCCGGTCACGGGCATGAGCGAGATCGCCATGCCCACATTCACCATGATCTGGAACACGAGCATCGCGACGACGCCGGAAGCGAGCAGCATTCCGAAGGAGTCGCGCGCGCGGAACGCGATCCGCAGCGCCGCCATGAGCAGCAGGATGAAGAGCGCGAAGAGGATCACCGCGCCGACGAAACCGAGATCCTCGGCCAGTCCCGCGAACACGAAGTCCGATTCAGCGATCGGGAGATAGCCCAGCGGTGACTGCGTTCCCGCGGTGAGACCTTTTCCGGTCGCGCCACCCGAGCCGACAGCGATGAGCGACTGGATGATGTTCCAGCCCGCGCCCTGCGGATCCCCGTACGGATCGATGAAGGCCGTGAGACGCGCCTGCTGGTAGGGCTTCAGCAGACCCCAGATGAGCGGGAACGATGCGCCGGCGACCGCCACCATCCCGACGAGCTGCCACAGGCGCGCGCCCGCCATGAACGCCATACCGAAGAAGATCGCGACGAAGACGAGGCTCGTGCCGAGGTCGGGCTGGCGATAGACGAGCACGAACGCCGGACCGAGGATCGCGAGCCCAAGGCCGATCGTGATCGGCGAGCCGATCTTGTCGATGCGGTCCGCGAAGAACTTCGCGAGCACGACGATCATCAGGACCTTCGCGACCTCGCTGAACTGGAACGACATGCCGGCGAAGTTCACGGACCGCTGCGCGCCGAGCGACGACACGCCGATGAACATCACGAGCGCGAGCAGACCGAGTGTGATCAGGTACAGCACCGGCGCGAACGTCCCCAGCCAGGCGTAGTCGAACATCGCGACCGCCACCATGACCAGCAGCCCGATCGACGCCCAGAGCGCGCCGCGGATCACGTACTGCATCGGATCGCCGGTGAGCGTGCGCGACTCCACCGTGACCGCGTATGTCATCACGAGTCCGTACGCGATAAGGAGGAGCGTCGCGATCAGCAGGTACGGATCCACCTGATCGATCCGGCGCGCGTGCGGCCGGTCGTGCAGCGGCGAGGATGATCGCCGAACCTCGATCGCCTTCACGCTCATGGCTTGCCCGCCACGTACGCCTCGAGGACGCGCTGCGTGATCCCGACCGCCGGATTGAAGCAGTTGTTGCACAGCGAGCGGCTCGAGTCGAAGGTGAAGATGACCATCGCGATCTCGGCGGTCGGATCGGTGTTATCCGCTTTCGGCAGGAACGACACGAACCAGTTGTGGAACCCGAGCTTGTTGCGCCCTGCGCTGTCCTTGCCCGCGGACGTTCCGAACTCGGCTGTGCCGGTCTTGCCCGCGATCGGCAGCTTGGGGTTCGGCATGTACGCATGGCCGATGGTCACGACGCGGCGCGCGGATTCGCGCAGGAGCGTGAGGTTGTCCTTGGTGATGCTCACCTCGCGCACGACCTTCGGCTGCTGCGTGAAGACGACCTTTCCCTGCTGGCTCCTGACCTCTTTCAGCAGGTGCGGCTGGTAGAAGGTCCCGCCGTTCGCCACGATCGCGTAGGCGTTCAGGAGCTGCAGTGGCGTGACCGCGACGAAGCCCTGGCCGATCGATTCGTGATAGGTGTTGCCGATCGTCCACTCCTCATTGAAAGTCCGTACCTTCCACTCCGGGCTGGGCATGATCCCGGCGGCCTCGCCGGGTAGATCGATGCCCGTCTTGCTGCCGAAGCCGAGCTCGCTGCCGTACTTGTAGATTGCCTCAGGGCCGACGCCACGCTGCCCGGTGTTCGGATTGCCGCCGCCCAGCGTGTAGAAGTAGATGTCGCTCGAATGCGCAAAGCCGTTCACGAAGTCGACCCGCCCGTGTGCGATCCAGTCGTAGAAGAGGTATCCGCCGACGTTCAGCACCATCGAGTTCACGTTCACGGTCGTGCCGCGGGTCGCGACGCCTTCATTCAGCGCCGAGAGGCCGGTGACCATCTTGAAGGTCGATCCGGGTGGATAGATGTCGCCGATCGCCTTGTTGACCAGCGGACGCCGGTCGTCACTGTTCAGCTGCTTCATCTGATCCGGCGTGATGCCATTGATGAACCAGTTGTTGTCGTAGCCAGGGTTCGAGTACATCGCGAGGATCTCGCCGTTCTGCGGATTCATCGCGATGCCGACCGCTTGGGTGAACTTGTCCTCGTCGACACCTTTTTTGAGCTCAGCCTCGATGAGCGTCTGCAGGCGGTGATCGATGGTGAGCACGACGCTGTTCCCGACGGTCGGCGGTGAGTACGCGAGCTGCTTGATCTCCCGCTGCGACGCGTCGCGCTCGATCTCGCGCCAGCCGTATCCGCCGCGGAGGTGCTCCTCGTACACGGACTCGAGTCCGGTGCGACCGATGAGATCCGTCTGCAGGTAGCCCTTCTCGCGCAGCGCAGCGAACTCCTCCTCCGTCACGGGACCGACGTAGCCCAGAAGCGGCGAGTAGAGGACCGCGTCCTCATACCAGCGGATCGACTCCGCTTCGACGCGCACGCCGGGGAACATCTCGCCGCGCTCGCTGAGCAGCAGCGCGATGTCGCGCGCCACCGGGCGCAGAGAGATCTTCACCGGCTCGTACGGGTTGCGGGCGCGCTGGACGTCGATCGCCTTCGATACGTCGCTTGCCTCCCGTCCAATGAGAACGCCTAGGGTCGTCGAGAGCGCGGCCTGCTTCGCGCGCGGAAGGTCCACGGGGATCACGGTGATTGCGAAGCCGGGCAGGTTCCGCGCGAGCACCTTGCCGTTGCGATCGACGATGGTCCCCCGCTCCGCCTCGACCGGCAGACGAAGGACACGGTTCTGCTCCGCGAGGTCGCGGTAATGGCCGCCCTGCACGAGCTGCAGGTCCCAGAGACGCACCGTCA
>DATEZK010000398.1:0-3420 GCA_035255665.1 Candidatus Limnocylindria bacterium | reverse complement strand
CCGAGGCGCTGTAGCCAGTAGACGAGCTCACCGGCGAGCGCGCCGACCAGCGCGATCGCGACCCAGAGCAGCGTGAACACGCCGCTGAAGCCGATCACGAATGCGAGCGCGTGCGCGATCGTCCGCGTGCGCTGCGTACCCGCAAGCGCCGCCTCCCCCGCCATGTTCACGAGGAACGCGGGCACCAGCGGGAGCACGCAGGGGGAGAGGAACGAGAGGATGCCCGCGCCGAACGCGATCGCGACGTTCATGCGGCTAGCGTATCTTCGCGCGAAGACTCTTCCGGGAGACGCTCACGGCGATCGTCTGCGTCGTCGGAACGACCGAGCTCCGCTATCACCTGAGCGCGATCGATGACCTGCACGCGATGCTGAAGAAGCACGGCGACTGGATGCCCCTCGGCAGCGCGGACGAGCAGAAGGCCGCGGCGGATGGCACGGTCGAAGCGTGGGGACGATCGTCAAAGAATCCGGTCAAGGGCTGGTACGGGCTGAAAAAGGGCCTGCGCGGGCGCTTCGGTATGTATGTGCCGCCGCTGCTGGCGGCGCGCTCGCGATCTAGGGTCGCGCTTCGGTCTCGCTGTGTTCAGCAGGGCTTCCCTTTAGGCGCGTCGCAGCGCACCATCGGCTGTCGACCCGGCGGTGGAGTTCGATGAGCCAAACAGCGGATCGCAGCGGTCAGCGCGACAAAGAGGCGACGCCGGAAGGCGGCGCAGTCAGTCCGCGCCGTCTCCTCGACGCGCTCCGCGAGGTCGCGCTCGTGGCGACGCGCGCGCACACGCCGTCCGAGGTGGCGCTCGTCGCGGCGACGCAGGTCTGCGGGCTCCTCGATTGCGACGACGCGGTCGTTCGCTGGTGGGATCCGGAGCGCGATCGCCTGGAGCTCCTCGCCGACACGCGCCCCGACCGGAGTGGCCGCGCGGGTGATATCGCGCGTGGCGAGGGCGCCGTGGGCATCGCGTTCTCGAGCGCCGCTCCCGTGATCGTCGAGGACTATGCGCGCTGGGAGCATCAGGTGTCGTCCTCGATCGCCGTCGGCAGCGGCGTGGCGGTGCCGCTGGTGCTTCAGGACACCACCGTTGGAGCGCTGGCCATCTACTCGCGGCGTTCGCGTCGCTACAAGGAGACCGAGGTCGCGATGCTCGCGCTTTTTGCGGCACAGGTCGCGCCGGTGATCGAGGCCGCGCTCCTGCGCATCAAGTCACAACAGGCCACCAGACGCGCCCAGTCGTCGGACCGCCAGCTCCGCGACATGCTGGACGCGGCTCTCGACGCGCACATCGTCATGGACGCGAAAGGCGTGATCACCGAGTGGAACGCGCCGGCGGAGGCGATGTTCGGATGGCGGCGCGATGAGGTCGTCGGGAAATTGCTCGCGGACACGCTCGTGCCGCCCGCGTTACGCGAAGGGCACCGCGTCGGGCTCGCCAAATACCTGAAGACCGGCGAGGGACCGATCCTCAACCGGCGCGTGGAGCTCGATGCGCTGCGGAAGAACGGCGTCACCTTCCCCGTCGAGCTCACCGTCGCGCCGATCGGTACCGCGGATGGCCCGGCCTTCAGCGCATTCCTCCGCGACATCAGCGAGCGCCGCCAGGTCGACCAGCAGCTCCGTCGACTCGCGCTTCACGACGTGCTCACCGGTCTGCCGAACCGTCTCCTCTTGTACGACCGCGCCGAGCAGGCCTTCGCCCTCGCGAAGCGCACGGACTCCACCGTCGCGCTCCTGCTCATGGACCTCGACGGCTTCAAGGACATCAACGATGCGTACGGCCACCACGTCGGCGACAGGCTCTTGCAAGAGGTCTCGATCCGACTGCGCGACTGCCTACGCCTCTCGGACACCGTCGCGCGGCTCGGTGGTGACGAGTTCGCGGTGCTGCTGCCGGTGGACGACGCGGCGGCTGCGCTCGCCGCGGCGACCATGCTGCGCTCGTCGCTCGATGCGCCACTCACACTCGAAGGGGTTCGGATGCCCCTCGCGGCGAGCCTTGGGGTCGCGCTGTTCCCAGCGCATGGCGACGATCCGCTGACGTTGCTGCGCCGCGCGGACATCGCGATGTATGCGGCGAAGCGCCGCGGCGCGGGCATCGTGCTGTACGAAGAAGGGAGCGACCTCGAAGGGGCCGCGCGCCTTGGACTCGCTGCGGACCTGACCGATGCGCTCAGGGACGGCGCGCTGCACTTCAACTTCCAGCCGGTTATCGACCTCGCGACGCGCAAGGTCGCGATGATGGAGGCGCTCGCGCGCTGGGATCATCCGCGCCTCGGGTCCGTCGCGCCAACGGAGTTCATCGCGCTCGCGCAGCGCAGCGGGTTGATGCCGCAGTTGTCGTCGTGGGCGCTGAAGACCGCGCTGCTGAAAGCGCGCGAGTGGCAGGCGCGCGGGATCGCGATCGCGGTCAACATGGCCGTCTCGGATCTCTCGGATCCCTCGTTCCCCGATCGCGTGCGGGCCGCCGTCGACGAGTCGGGCATCCCGGCGTCGTGCCTCCACCTAGAGGTGACCGAGAGCGGAGTGATGAGCGAGCCCGAGCGGATCCTCACCTGTCTCGAGCGCCTGCGTGAGATCGGCGTGCGTCTCGCGATCGACGACTTCGGGACCGGCTCGTCGTCCCTCGCGTATCTCCACCGGCTACCAATCCACGCCTGCAAGATCGACCGCTCGTTCATCCGCCGCCTGACGACGGAGGCATCGAGCGTCGCCATTGTGCGCGTCACCATCGAGCTCGCCCACGCGCTCGGCCTGCGCGTGATCGCCGAGGGCGTTGAGGACGCCGCGACGTTCAACGTCCTGCGCGGTATGGGCTGCGATCTCGCTCAGGGCTTCTTCATCGCCGAGCCGATGGCCGACAGCGCCACCGAGACCTGGCTCACAGGGTCATCCTGGGCGGTCGCCGGCGCGTAGTACCGTCGTGCGGTCATGAGCGTGCGGCACTACTCGGTCCTCTTGGTGTCGATCGTCCTGATTTCCGCGTGCGGCGCCGCCCCGAGCCCGACGGCCCCGACGGCGGCCGCGACGACAGCGTCCGCCGCGACGAGCGCTCCCGCCGCCGCGACCGCCGCACCGACCATCACCGCCTCACCGACGCCACCGCCCGCGGTCGTCGAGATGGGCGACCACTTCTTCGATCCTGCACAGCTCACGGTGAAGGTCGGGGCGACGGTGACCTGGAAAAGTGTTGGGCAGTCGACACATGACCTCGCCGCGCGGGACGGATCGTTCTCCCTCGGCGCGATGTCCTTCGGACAGACGTTCTCGTTCACGTTCACCAAGGCCGGTCGGTACCCGTATGTGTGCATGCAGCACGAGGGCGACGGCATGCTTGGCGAGGTCACCGTCATCGATTGAGCGCGAGACCACCGAGCGGCGGCCTGGCATCAAGGCTGCATTCGGCCGATCTATGGACAACACCAACCG
>DATEZK010000397.1:0-4239 GCA_035255665.1 Candidatus Limnocylindria bacterium | reverse complement strand
GGGTCGGCGATGACCATCGACAGGTAGCCGCGCACGCGAAGCTTCCCGTCCTTCGCGCGGCGCACGACCGCGCGATATCCGTCGATGACCTCGTCGCGCGAATGGTTCAGGTTCTTGCGCGAGTAGCTCTCCGACGCCGACGCGAACACCGCGATTTCATCGGCGCCGGCCGCCAGAGCGCGGTCGAGTCCCTTCTCGTTCGGCACGAGGACCGGATAGCGCACGCCGGGGCGACGCTTGAGCGCGCGCAACAGCTCCTCGGCGTCGGCGAGCTGCGGCACGGCCTTGGGATTCACGAACGACGTCGCCTCGATCACCGTGTGACCAGCCTCGGCCAGGCGCGTTATGAGCTCGAGCTTCGCCTCGGTCGGCAGCGTGCGGGATTCGGCCTGCAGACCGTCGCGCGGGCTGACCTCCACGACCAGCACGCGCTTCGGAAGCCGCTCATTAGTGGGCACGGCGTACATTCTCTTCGTGCTGAAGAAGGGCAACGAGAAGCGGATCGAAGACTTTGACGGTCCGCCGGAGCTGGCCCGCTTCTTCAAGGAAGGGCACCTCGAGACCATCCCCTCGTCCCGGGCCGACCGCATCGGCGTGCTCCGCTACCTGGCGATGCGCTTCCAGCCCGGGCGCGACTACTTCGAATCCGAGGTCAACCGCATCCTGCAGGGCGTCCACGCCGACCACGCGATGCTGCGGCGCTACCTGGTGGACGAGAAGCTGCTGCGCCGCGCGTCAGGCCGCTACCGCCGCGCCTGATGGAGTTCCAGGACGTCGTCCGCAAACGGAAGATGGTCCGCAGCTTCGAGGATCGCCCGATCCCGCGCGAGGTGGTCGACCGGATCCTCACCAACGCCCAGAAGGCGCCCTCGGCCGGGTTCAGCCAGGGCTGGGCGTTCCTCGCGCTGGAAGGTCCGGAGCAGACGGCCCGGTACTGGGACGCACTCTGGCCGGCGGAGAAACGCGTCGAGTTTGGCTGGGCGGACATGTTCAAGGCGCCGCTTTTGGTGGTCTGTCTGAGCCACAAGCTGGCGTACCTCCGACGGTACAGCGAGTCCGATAAAGGTTGGATCGACATGGACGAGAAGCGCTGGCCGGTCCCGTACTGGGATATCGACACCGGGATGGCCGCGATGCTCATCCTCATGACCGCGGTGGACGCCGGTCTCGGCGCGGTCTTCTTCGGCGTCTCGGATCAGGCGAAATTCCGCGAAACGTTCGGCGTGCCGGATGAGCTCACGGCGATCGGCACGATCGCGATCGGCTACGCGAAGCCACACGACCGTCCGTCGCCGTCGCTCAAACGCGGCCATCGTCCGGTGGAGCAAGTGATCCACAAAGGAAACTGGTAGACCCCCGATCAGGGTGGTCGTCGCAAGGTTCGAGCGATATCTTCGAAAGTCGGATGAGGAAGGCGTTCAAGAAACTGCGTATCGCTGTTCCGGTATCGGCCGCCTGGCTGCTGCTCGCCGCGTACACGGGCGCCACCGGCGCGACCTCCTTCGACCTCGTCGCGATCACCGCGCTCGTCACCTCGCCCGCGGTCGGGTGGACGTGGCACTGGGTGATGGAGAAACCGAGCTAGCGGATCCCGCTTGCGGGCGTGGTGCTCACCAGGCTGCGGGGCCGCTTGCTTCCTCGAGTTCGTGAGAGACTCGTTCCGTTGAGCGCTTCTGATTCGCGATCGGGTCACGATCGCCGGACAGGCACGGTCTTTCACCTGACCCCGCGCGAGCGTCAGATCCTCGAGCTCGTGCTGCGCGGCGAGCAGAACAAGGAGATCGCAGCGCAGCTTGGCCTTGCCGAACAGTCGGTGAAGGTGCACGTATCCCATCTCCTGAGGAAGTTCGCGGTGCGTAACCGCGCGTCCCTCGGTGAGGCCGGCGCGCACCTGGACCTCGTGGGGGAAGCAATGCTCGAGAGGAGCTGGTTCCCACAGTTTTTCCGCGGAGCGAGCGTGCAGATCGCGGTGACTCGTGGACCCAACCACCTCTACGTGGCGGTGAACGACGCGTTCGCGAAAGCAGTAGGGCGCGACGTTGTCGGGCAGACGATGCGCGAGGCCTTCCCCGATCTCGCGGGCAGCGGTTACTTGGAGGTCGCTGACCGCGTCTACCAAACCGGCGAGTCGTTCGTGGCCCACGAGGCCCCCGCGGTATGGGATCGTGGCTCCGGGGCCAGCCTTACCTATACGGACGCGGTGCTGCAGGCGCTGCGTGGCGACGACGGTGCGGTCGAGGGGCTCGTGTTCTTCGCCATCGACGTGACCGAGCAGGTGGCGTCGCGGTCCTTGGATCCGTCGGCCAAGCCCTCACCTACGCCTGCGGTTCGAACTCCGCGAGGCGCTGGCCGCGCTCCACCTGCTGACCGACGGAGGCGAGCACCTTCGTGACGACGCCGTCGGCAGGCGCCTCGACGCGCAGCTCCATCTTCATCGCCTCGACGACGAAGAGGAGATCGCCGCGCCGTACCTTCTGATCTGCCTTGGCTTGCGCCGCGAGGACAACGCCGGGCATCGGCGCCGCGACCTCCGAGCCGATCGTGAGCTCCACGTTGCGCGGCCGCATCGCGGTGTCGAGCTCGTACGTCTCGCCCGAGAGCGCGACCCAGCACATCGTGCCGTCGCGCGCGGCGGCGGCGGGGAACGCGTCGATCGTCCACTCGTGTGGCTCAGCCGCCGAGCGCACCGCCACATGTCCGTTGAGCTCGTACGGACCGCGCCCGGTCAACCGGACCATCCGCTCCATGTCGCCCTCGCGAAGCGTGACCGTCGACGCGTAGCCCTCGCCCAGCCGCCACGGCCCGAGTGAGGTCCACGGGTCGCGCGGATCGCGCGCGTCCGCGATGACCGACGCCGCCGCGAGCACGTACGCCTCGTCGGGCGCCGCCGGCCGCTCCGGTACGAGCTCCTCGAACGAGCGCTTCACGAACTCGGTGTCGGACCGGCCCTTCTGGATGACGTCATGCGCCGTGAGCGCGCGCAGGAAGCGCAGGTTCGTGCGCACGCCGAGCACTTCCATCTGCGCGAGCGCCTCGCAGAGCTTCGCGAGCGCGAGCTTGCGGTGCGGTCCGTGCGCGATGAGCTTCGCGATCAGCGGGTCGTAGTGGCGCGTGACGGTGGAGCCCTCCTCGTAGCCGGCGTCGACGCGTATCCCCTCGGGCCAGCGGATGTGCGCGATGCGACCGGTCGCGGGCAGGAACCCGCCCTCGACGTCCTCGGCGTAGAGGCGCACCTCTATCGCGTGGCCGCGCGGCGCGGGCTCGCCGAGCGAGAGCCGCTCGCCCATCGCGACGCGCAGCTGCTGCTCGACGAGATCGATGTCCCACACCAGTTCCGTCACCGGATGCTC
This sequence comes from Candidatus Limnocylindria bacterium, assembly GCA_035255665.1. Taxonomy (GTDB): domain Bacteria; phylum Chloroflexota; class Limnocylindria; order P2-11E; family P2-11E; genus CF-39. Next base: position 889 of record DATEZK010000397.1, on the reverse strand, counting down.
GACCTGCAGGCGCGCGTTGACCTCGAGGAAGGCGAAGCGGCCCTTCGCGTCGACGATGAACTCGGCCGTACCGGCGTTCGTGTATTTGGCCTCGCGCGCGATCGCGACCGCGGCCTCAGCGATCGCCTTGCGCTGTTCGTCCTCGAGCGACGGGGCGGGCGTCTCCTCGAGGATCTTCTGGTGCCGCCGCTGCGTTGAGCAATCGCGCTCGCCCAGCGCGACGATCTGCCCGTGCGTGTCGGCGATGATCTGCACCTCGACGTGCCGCGGCCGTTCGACGAGCTTCTCGAGCATGAGCCGCTCGTCGCCGAATGAAGCAGACGCGATGCGTCGTGCCTTCGCGAGCGCCTCCTGCAGCGCGGCTGGCTGCCGCACGCGCTGCATCCCGATGCCCCCGCCGCCCGCGACCGGCTTCACCATCACCGGATACCCGATGCGCTGCGCGGCCGCTATGAACGCCTCGTCGCGCTGGTCCGCGTCCATATAGCCGGGCAGCACCGGCACGTGCGCGCGGTGCGCGAGTGCCTTGGCCTGCACCTTGTCGCCGAGCGAGGCGAGCACCTCGGCGGTCGGGCCGACGAAGCGCATTCCCGCATCGCGCACCGCCGTCGCGAACTTCGGCGACTCCGCGAGGAATCCGTAGCCCGGATGCACCAGCTCCGCCTCGTTCTCGCGCGCTGCCGCGATGACGCGCTCGATGTCGAGATACGACTCGGCCGCGGGCGCGGGACCGAGCCGGGTCGCGACGTCGGCTTCGCGCACGAACGGCTCGTTGGCGTCGACATCGGAGTAGACCGCGACGGTCCGCATGTTCATGCGCCGCGCCGTGCGGAAGATGCGGCGCGCGATCTCTCCGCGGTTCGCGACGAGGAGCGTCGTCACCACTTCG
>DATEZK010000396.1:0-3883 GCA_035255665.1 Candidatus Limnocylindria bacterium | reverse complement strand
GTCGCGGTGAGCGAGGCGTTCACGAAGACCGTGACGATCGTCGGACCGCGTACCTACCCCGATGACGATGGCGGTCGTACGCCACCGGCCATCACGCCGCGCGTATCGCAGCGGATGCGCTTCCCGTCACCGACAATCGGTGTTGTGCCGAATCCCCAGCTGCCCGCGCTGCCTGCTCCACGCGGACGCGTGAATCCGACCGCGCCAGCTCCGTAATGGACGGCCGAGACCCCGCGGACCGAAACGCGGTGCTGCGGGCGCGGATACTCCTCGCGGTCCTTGCTGTGGGGATCGGTCTACTGCTGCTGCTGATCGCTACGCGTCCTGTCGTGCCGCTGACGCCGGTCGTGGCCCCGAGTCCGACCACAGCGGTGCGTGTGCCGCCCGCCGTGCAAGCAGTCGTGGACCGTATCGCGCCGCATTACGACGGCGTCCTGCGAGTGGACCGCAAAGTGGTCGTGCAGTTACGCGACGTGGACCGACCAGGGAGCTACGGAATACCGGGAGTCACCGATGGCACCTGGGCGATCGCTGTCGTCGGTGAAATGCGTCAGACACGGGGCGTCCTGCCGATACCCAACAGTCAGTGCCGCATCTGGTTTGTGAACTCAGAAGGCAGCACTCTCGCGGCGGGCGGCGGCGCGCTTAGCAGATGCGACCCGTACTTCTCCGCGAAATAGCCACGTGGTGCGCCACGGCTAGCCGGCGGCGCTACCGCCAGCGGGCGAGGATGTTTTCCCGCTGGAATGCGAGCCGCGCGACGACGAACACCGCGACGTCCAGCGCGATGAGGATCGCGGTGAACGTCGCGAAGGCCTCGTTGTCGAGCACCACGCGGCCGGTCACCTGCGCGATGCCGAGGCCGACGACCGGCACGACGACGAGGCCGCCGATCTGCTGCGCGACGCGCACGTCATTGACCCGCGTCGAGATGAGGATTCCGAGCGTCACGGAGAGCAGCGTGAGCAGCGGCACCATCACGACGATCGCGAGCACCCACCGCGGCGCCGTGACCGCGCGCACCGCGGCCTCGCTGCCGATCGCCGACACTGCCGCCAGATAGATCCCGTAAGCCAGCCACGTGACGATCACGGATGGGATCGTCGACGCAAGGCACTTCGCGAGTAGGAGCTCTCCGACGCCGACCGGTGTGGCGAGCAGCGGCTCGAGCGTCCGCGCCGCTTTCTCACCGATGACCGAGAAGATCGCCATCGTGAGCGGCACGACCGTCGGTATCAGCATGAACAGGATCAGGAAGTAGGTCGCGATGAAACCCTGGACCGCTTCGGTCGGATCGAGACCCGCGGCCCCGGGTGCCGCGGCGTACAGCGCCTGTATGTCCCGGTCGCTGGGTGGATTGGCGGCCGCCGCGGCGACCGCGCCGATGCCTGCGGCGAGGATCACGACCGGCGGGAGCAGCGTCATCGCGACGAGCAGCCGGTTGCCGAGCGCCTCACGCCACTCGCGTATGCAGACCGCGCGCACGAGCGCGCCGCGCTCCGGTGTTCGCGCGATCGCGAGCGTTGCCATCAGTTCTGCCCCTCAACGATGCTGAGATAGACGTCCTCGAGGTGCACCTTGCGCTCGATCACGTACGCGATCTGCGCGCCGCCCTCAACGAGGGTGCGCACGAGCAGCGGATTCGTCCGCAGGGGATCCGACGCGGACACCACGATCGAGCCATTCTCGAGATGCGCCTCGCGCACGCCCTCGACCGCCTGCACGCGCCGGAGATCCTCCGCGCGTGGCGTGGGCATGAGGCGGAACTCGGTCGCGCGTCCGTAGAGCTCGGCGCGCAGGTGGTCCGGCGTGTCGATGCGGATGACCGATTGCCGGAAGAAGGCGATGCGGTCACAGAGGCGATCCGCCTCATCGAGGTTGTGGGTGCAGAGGAACACCGTGCGACCTTCGCCGCGCACCGCGACGATGAACTCGCGCACCGTCTTGGCCGCATCGGGATCGAGGCCCGTGGTCGGCTCGTCGAGGAACAGCACGCGCGGCTCGTGAAGCGCCGCGCGCGCGATGGCCATCTTTTGCTTCATGCCCCGCGAGAAGGTCGCGACGGCTTCGACTCGCCGATCCCACAGGCCCATGAGCCGCAGGAAGTGCTCGGCCTGCCGCGCCGCCGTCGTGCGGTCCAGCCCGTACAGCGTGGCGAAGAACACCAGGTTGTCCCACGCCGACTGGCGCTCGTACAGGCCGGGCTGCTCGGTGAGGATCCCGACCGCCGCGCGGATCTGCGGATCCTGCCGTCCCAGGCGGAAACCGGCGACATCCGCGGTGCCGGACGTCGCACCGATGAGCGCGCACAGGAGCCGCAGCGTCGTCGTCTTACCGGCGCCGTTCGGGCCGAGAAAACCGAACACCTCGCCTTCGTGGACCTCGAGGTCGAGTCCGTCGACGGCGACAAGATCGCCGAATCGCTTCGTGAGCTTCTCGGTACGGATCACGGTCTGCACGTGCCCGAGTCTATTGGCGCTTCGTCCCTATCCTTGACCCGTGACTCCCACTGACGCCGAACGGAAACTACGGGAGCTCTCCTTCCTGCACGAGGTGGCTCAACTCGCGTCGTCCGCGCGCGACTGGGACGAGATGCTGCGCATCGTCATCGACCGCACCACTGACGCGATGGGTGCCGAAGTCTCGAGCCTCTACCTGCTCGAGCGCCGCGAAGGGCTCCTGCGCCTTGCGGCCACGAATGGCCTGAATCCGCGCGCCGTGGGCCGCGCGACCCTGCGGTACGGCGAGGGGATCACCGGATGGGTCGCGAACGCGCGCGTGCCGCTCGCGGTGCGCGACGTAGGGAAAGAGCCGCGCTGGAAGAATGTCCCGTCGGTCGACGTCGGCCGGTTCACCTCGATGCTCTCCGTGCCGCTCGTCTCACGCGACGAGGTGATCGGCGTCATGAACGTGCAGACGGTCGAGCCCCGCGACTTCGATCGGACCGAGATCGACTTCCTTCAGACGATCGCGAACCAGGTCGCCGGCATCATCGAGAAGGGCCGTCTCCAGCGCGAGTCCGAGCGCAAGCTCCGCGAGGTCTCCGCGCTCTTCGAGGTCTCGAACGTCCTCACATCGACGCTCGACCTCGACGAGGTCCTCTCGCTCATCGTCGACCGGCTCGTGCGGGTGTACCCGGGCTCCGCGGGCGCGATCTACCTGCGCGACCGTGACGACGTACGCGAGCGCGCACGGTCGGGCGACATCGGCAAGTCGCTGCCAGCGGCCGCGCGGCGCGCGATGGCGGAGACGCGCCCGATCGTCGAGGGCGACCATGTCGCGCTCCCGCTCCTGGCCGGCGACCGGCTGCTCGGAGCGGTCGCGCTGCGCGTTCCGGCCGACATCGAGCTGGCCGACGAGGAGGTCGCGTTCGTCGGCGCGCTCGCGAACCAGGCCGCGCTCGCGATCGACAAGGCTGCGCTGTATGCGCTGGAGCGCCAGACGACCGAGCGGCTCCGCGAGCTCGAGCGCGCTCGCACCGAGTTCGTGGCCGTCGTCACGCACGACCTGCGCACACCCCTGTCGGTGATCCGCGGCTATCTCGATCTGCTCGCGGAGAAGAATGGGAACCGCAAGATCCCGATCGATGAGGCCGTCGCGCAGGTCGTGCGCCTCGATCAGCTCGTCGACCGCATCCTCACCGGCGTCCGCGCGGATCATCCGGACCTGACGCTCCGCCGCGCCAGGTTCGATCTGCGCGCGACCGCCATCGCAACGCTCAAGGAGCTCGCGCCGATCGCACGCCGGCATCGCCTCGGCAGCCCGCGCGAGGGCGCGCCGATATGGGTGCGCGGCGACCGACGGCGTACCGCTGAGGTGCTCGCGGGTCTGGTCCACAACGCGACGAAGTACGCACCCGAAGAAACGCGCATCAGCGTGAAGC
>DATEZK010000395.1:0-4385 GCA_035255665.1 Candidatus Limnocylindria bacterium | reverse complement strand
CCACGATTTCAAGCACGCCGCCGCGCAGCTCCAGGCCTTGCTTCTCGGCGTTGGCGCGCAGCAGGCGGACGATCAGCTCGTCTTTCTTCAGGCGGCTGTACCTTGTCGGGATGGAGTGCTATTACCCCTCGCACACGCCCGCATTCGCCGCACTGTGTCTGCGCCTGTCCGTGCGCTTCGGGCTCGTGCCCACCGGTGGGAGCGATTTCCATGGCCGCGGCGAGCACGGCTCCGATCTCGGTGGCGTTTACGTACCACCGGAGTGCATCGCATCGCTCGAGAGTCACCGAGCGAGGGACTGAGCGGTACCATTCCACCCGCGGTGGAAGGGGAGATTTGATGGCAGGCGCGCTGCGACCAGTCGTCCTCCTCATGCTCCTGGCGTCGGTCCTCTTCGTTGTGGACGGCGTCCTCGACGGCGTCTACCCCGGTGGGCCGGCGTGGTTCACCGGCAAATACCAGAACCTCGCCGAGATCTCGTACGTCTTCGCGATCCTGAACACGCTCGTCGCATACCTCGTCGCGCGTGGCAGCGAGCGGAGCCTGTTGGCACGCATCGGCCTATCCGCGTTCTTCCTCGTCGAGCGCCCGCTCACCGCATTCGTCCTGGGGCCGAAGGACCTGCCCGCGGTCGTCGTGCACGTCGCGACGGCGGTCGTGGAGCTGGTGATCCTGGTCTCGGCGGTGCAGGTCTGGCGTCTGGGGCACTCCGTCGGAGACGACGAGATGACCAGCCTTTTCGGCCTCCAGAGCTCGACACCGATGCCCGTTCCCGCGAGCGACCAGGATGAGCCGGCACCCCGCCAGGGCGCGTCCAGGCTGCCAAAGCGAACGGCCTGGATCCTCGGGGGTATCTCCATCGTGCTGGCGGCTGTTCTCGTCGCGGACGGGGTCGTTTCGGGGTTCGTGCCGGGGGGCCGTGAGTGGGGCCTGTCCGGTGACGCCTCGGGTTGGCTCGCCTATCTCTTCGCGATCGTCGTTCTCACCGTTGCCGCGCGCGCCGTCCATGGCGGGACGCTCGCGCTGCGGCTCCTGCTCGCAACGGCGCTCCTCTTCGTGATCGAGCGGGCCTTCAGCCCGTTCGCCCTGCGCGTGGTGGATCCTCTCGCGCTGGTCCTTCACGAGCTCGCCGCGTTCGTCGCCCTCGCTCTGGCAATCGCGTGTGCGCAGGCCATCCGCAATCAGCATGCGAACCCGCAAGACGGGGTCGCGTCTTCGCTCGAAGCGGCCTGATCTCGCGTGACGACGGTCAAGGAGGCAGCGACTCGCCTCGTCGCGCAGGTCGGCGGCGTCGTTGTCGGAAAGCGCGCCGCGATCGAGCAGCTCCTCGCCGCGCTCCTCGTCGACGGACACGTGCTGCTCGACGACGTGCCCGGCGTGGGGAAGACCACGCTCGCGCGGGCGGTCGCCAGGTCGTTCTCGCTCTCGTTCCGCCGCATCCAGTGCACGCCGGATCTCGTGCCGTCGGACATCACCGGCGTCTCCATCTTCGATCAGCGCACGCAGACGTTCGAGTACCGCCCCGGGCCGCTCATGGCGAACATCGTCCTGGTCGATGAGATCAACCGCGCCACGCCGCGCGCACAGTCGAGCCTGCTCGAGGCCATGCAGGAGCGCCAGGTGACCGTGGACGAGGCGACGCACGCGCTGCCGCAGCCGTTCTGCGTGATCGCGACGCAGAACCCCATCGAGCTCGAGGGCACGTTCCCACTGCCCGAGGCACAGCTGGACCGATTCCTTCTCATGCTCCAACTCGGGTACCCGAACGCCGAGGAGGAGGACGACATCCTTCGCGTGCATGGAGCGGGGACTGTGTCCACGGACGATCTTGAGCCGATCTTCGACGCGTCCGGTCTCGCGTCTCTCCAAGAGGAGGTGCGCGCGGTGCGTGTGAGCGATGCCGTGCGCCGCTATGTCGCCGATGTCGTGCGCGCGACGCGGACGGCGGAGGGCGTCGAGCTGGGCGCGAGTCCGCGTGCCGCTCTCGCGCTCTATCGCGCCGCGCAGGCGCACGCCGCGATCCGCGGTCGCGCGTACGTCCTGCCCGACGACGTGAAGGCACAGGCCAGCGCTGTGCTGCGGCACCGCCTCTTCCTCATCGCGGACGCGCAGATGCGCGGTCGCACCGGCGCGGCCGTCGTGACCGATGTGCTCGCGCGCACACCCGTGCCGGCTGAGGACGCGGCGCGCGCGGCCGGCTGAGATGATCCGGTCGGGCCGCTTCGAGTGGCCGATCGTCATCGCGATCGTCGCCGTCGCCGCCATCTCGCGATCGCCCGCGATCATCGTGCTCGCCGCAGGCGGCCTGGTCGTCTGGCTCGTTGTGTCCCTGACGGGCCGTCTCGCGCTCGTCGGCCTCGAGACGCAGCTCACTGTCTCACCCGATCGCCTCATCGCCGGTGAGCCACTGGTCGCGACGGTGACGGTCGTCAATCGCAAACCACTGCCGCTCCCCTGGCTCGACCTGCGCCTCTTCCTGCCGGAGGGCATCGAGACGCCTGAACCAACGCCGGGTCTGGCGCGCGGTTGGGTCAACGCGGGCTTCGCGCCGCGTGGCCATGAACGCCTCGTGTTGCGCTTTCCGCTGGTCGTCGCGCAGCGCGGCGCGTACGCGGTCGGCCCGATCCGGCTCCGTGGTGGGGATTGGCTGGGCTTCACCGTGGCCGAGCGGACCGACACGACCGTGGTGCCGGTCGTCGCCTACCCGGCGCCGCTCGCGGTCCGCGATCGGCAGCTGCCGTCACTGCGCCCGCTCGCGGAGCTCGCGACGCGGCGCGGCCTGCTGCCGGATCCGCTTCGTTTCCGGGGCGTGCGCGAGCACCGCAGTGGCGATCCACGGAAAGAGATCCACTGGAAGGCGTCCGCGCGACTGCGCGAGCTCCAGACCAAGCTGTACGAGCCCGCGACGAGCCTGGACGCGGTGTTCCTCGTGAACGTCGCCTCCTACGAGCAGTACTGGATCCAGGCCGATCCCGAGGCTGTTGAGTACGTCGTCTCCGCCGCAGCGGAGATGGTCCGCATCGCCGCGAACGCGGGTCGCCAGGTCGGATTGGTGACGAATGGACTCGATAACCTGACCCACGAGCGTCCTCGCTCCGCGCTCGGTCGCGGTCCCCATTCGCTCACGCGCGCGCTCGAGATCCTCGCGCGCCTCGGGCCGTACGCCGCGAATTCGCCGGAGGCGGTCTTCCTCGGCGAGCGCGGCCGGCTGCCGTGGGGCGCAACCCTCGTCGTCGTCACGCCGAAGGTCACGACCGGACTCGCCAGCGCGATGCTCGCGCTCCGGCGCGCGCATCACCGTGTGCTCGGGATCAGCATCGCGCCGGCGGACGCCAGCCTCGCGACGCATCTGCGCGCGCGCGGAGTCGTTCTCGACGTGCTGCATCCAGCGGAGCTTCGCCGTGCGGGGTAGCGCCGCGGTCGCGGTCCTCATCGGCGCGCGATGTTTCGTCGAGGCCGTCGCGTTCACCTGCATCGCGGCGCTGGCGCATGTGTTCACCACGGGCATCGCGCCGCTGCCCATCGTGCCGTGGACGATGGTGCTGTTCGGCATCGGCATCGTCCTCGCGACGATCCAGCGTGAGGTGAGAAGCGAGCGACGCGGGACGACGATCGTGATCGTCACGCTGGCCGCGGGCGTCGCGTGGGGGCTCACACTGCCGGCGCGCGACCCGGATGGGCTCGCGGTCCTCTCGCGGATGGTCGCGTTCGGGCTGATCGCCGAGGCTTTCCTGTGGCGCAACCTCTCGATCGCGCGCGGCGCTGTGCGATGGGACGACTCGCGCAACGCGCTGCTCTTCGCGGGCACCTGCGTCGGGTTCGCGGCGCTGGCGACCGGACCGATCGATCACGGGCCGCTTGCGATCCTCGCGCTCCTGGTGGTCGCGGTCTCCGGACTCGCGCTGTCACTCGCGCGGACAACGGAGGAGTTGGCACTCGCGCGCGGCACGCGCGGTGGCGCGCGAGCGTCCTCCGCGACGGGCGTCAGCTTCGTCGTCGGCATCGTCGCGATCCTCGCGGCCGCCTTCGTGCCAACGGTGCAGAACGCGCTGTCGGCGCTGGGGACAGCCGTCGAGCCGACATTCACGCGACTGCTGTACCTGCTCCTCCTGCCCCTTGGATATCTTGCCGCGTTCTTCGTCGAGCTCTTCGCGGCGCTGATCCGACTCGGCAGATTCGATCGCATGCCCACGATCACGCAGCCCCGCACCCCCGAGCAGGACGAGGAGCTCCTGCGCCAGATCGAGCAGTCGCGGCCGCTCGTTTTCGGCGCCGTCGAGCTCATCATCGTCTTCATCGCGCTGCTTGTTGCGGTGATCCTCTTCGACCGCATGCTCCGCGAGCGCAGGCTCGAGCTGCCCGAAGGCGTGACGCTCGAGCGCAGC
>DATEZK010000394.1:0-6538 GCA_035255665.1 Candidatus Limnocylindria bacterium | reverse complement strand
AAAGAGGTAGCCACGCTGCTGGAAGTCGTGCTTCGCGCCGGTGCGGTCTTCGAACGATCGCCAGAACGCCACCGCGAGCTTCGAGAGCCGCACGTCGAGCTCGTCCTCGAACTGATGACGGATGCCGCCGAGACCGCCTTTGCTCGTCCCCTGCCCCAGCTGGTTCCGCTCGATCAGCACGACGTCGTGCTCGCCGCGCTCGGCCAAAAAGAACGCCGCGGCACAGCCGATCACGCCACCGCCGACTATGACTGTGGAGGCGGTGGTCACTCCGCCACTTCGTCGAAGCGGAGCTTTCCGTCGTGCTCTGTGATGCGTCCGAAGCGCGGCACGTCGTGCGTGAATCCGACGATCCAGCGCTCGGAGACCGCGCGGGGCAGGATCGTCTTCTTCGCCGCGAGCGTCTCGAGCGGGAACAGATCGATCGCAGAGATCCACGGCAAGCGCAGGTGGTGCCGGTCGGGCATGAAATCCGAAGAGAAGAAGAGCGTCTGGCCCGCGTCGGTCACCCGCACCGTTTGCGTGCCGCGCGTGTGACCGGGGATGCGGTCGAGACGGATGCCGGGCAGGATCTCGACGCTCTCGTCGATGAGCTCGAGCTTACCCGCCGCTTCGAGCGGCGCGAAGTCGTCGGCGAAGTACGACCCGCGCGTGCGCTCGTTCGGAGTGTTCGCGTCCACCCACTCCAGCCGCTGGAACACATACGACGCGCGGGGGAACGTCGCGACGATCTTGTCGCCGTCGCGGCGGGTGTTCCCGCCGGAGTGATCAAAATGCAGATGGGTGTTCACGACGAGCGTGACCTCATCAGGTCGCACGCCACGCCGTGCGAGCTCGCCCAGGAGCCGCGGCGGTTCGTCGATGCCGAAGTTCCGCTTCGAGCGCTCGGTGAGCTTCGGACCCGCACCGGTCTCCACCAGCACGACGTTGCCGGTGGCATCGCGGATGAGCAGGCAGTTCATGTCCATCGCCACACGATTCAGCTCGTCCGCGGGCTGATCCTTCTCCCACAGCGGCTTCGGCACGACGCCGTACATGAGGCCACCGTCGAGCCGGAAGATGCCGTCGCTGAAGATCTCGACCTGGAAACGACCGAGGCGCACGAAAGGCAGTATGGAGAAGTGGACGAAAGCGCCGTGAAGGACGTGCGCGCGCAGTTCGGCAAGACGGCCGCTGCATACGTCTCGAGCGCGACGCACGCATCTGGCGAGGACCTCGAGCGGCTCATCGCCGTCGCCGCACCGCGGAGCACCGAGCGTGCGCTCGACATTGGCTGCGGCGTAGGGCACACGCTGCGGCGCATCGCGCCGCTCGTCGCGTTCGCCGTCGGCGCGGATGCGACGCTGGAGATGATGCAGGCGGGACGCGCGAGCGTCGTGACCGCGCCCAACACCGCGTTCGCGCAGACCGACGCGAGCGCGCTGCCCTTCGCGGACAGGACGTTCGACCTGGTGACGTGCCGTCTCGCCGCGCACCACTTCCATGACGCCGCGTCCGCGTTCCGCGAGGTCGCGCGCGTGCTGCGTCCCGGCGGCCGCTTCGTGCTCGTCGACAACTACGCGCCGGACGATCCGATGCTCGATAGATTCATCAACGAGCTCGAGACGCTCCGCGACGCGTCGCACGTGCGCAACGAGACGGCCGACGGCTGGCGCGCGCTGCTCGAAGGTGCCGGCCTTCGCGCCGGCATCGCGTCAGACCTCATGACGACGAAGCTCACCACCGAAGGGTGGCTCGAGCGATCACAGACGCCGGCAGACCGCGCCGCCGAGGTGCGTCGCCGCCTGCGCGAAGCTTCGACGGCGGCGCGTGACGTTTTCCACATCACCGAGACGACCTTCGCGGTACCGAAGGTCGTGATCCTCGCCGACGTCGATCCGGCCTCTTGGGGAGGCTCCCTTCGATAGCCTCCCGACGCTCCGCGGCGTGCCGTCCGCGACCGCGGAGCAGATGGCCCAAGCCGATCGGATCGCTTCGGACGAGCTCGGTGTCCCGCTCGAGCTGCTCATGGAGAACGCCTCGCGTCAGATCGCCGTCGCGGCGCGCCTGTTCCTCGCTGAAGTCGCGGGCAAGAAGATCGTCGCGTTCGCGGGCAGCGGCAACAACGGTGGCGACGCGCTCGGCGCCATCCGTCACCTACATGGTTGGGGCGCGACGGTCAGCGCAGTGCTCTCGGGCCCAGCGGAACGGCTGCGCCCGCTCGCGCGCCAGCAGCACGACATTCTCGCGAAGCTCGGCGTGCGCCTCGACGCGGTCGCTGAGGATGCGGACCTCCTCATCGACGGCCTCCTTGGCTACAGCGTCGCCGGTCCGCCGCGCGACTCTATTGCCGACCTCATTCGCGCCGCCAACGTGTCACGACTGCCGATCCTCGCGGTCGATCTGCCGTCGGGCATGCATCCCGACACCGGCGAGCCACTCGGTATCACGATTCGCGCCGCGCTCACCGTCACGCTCGCGCTGCCGAAGCGTGGTCTCATGACGACGCGGTCGCGCGCACTCGTGGGTGATCTGCTCCTCGCCGATATCGGCATCCCCCCAGTGGCCTTCGGCCGGCTCGGGATCGAGACGCGCGGCCTGTTCGAGAGCGGCGACCTCGTCCGTATCATCCGCTGATGCCGCTCCAGGGAAAGCGACTCGCGTTCATCGGTGGCGGGACCATGGCCGAGGCGATGATCCGCGGCCTCCTCGACAAGCACCTCGTGCCGCCGTCGCACGTCTTCGTCACCGGGCCGCGACGTGAGCGGCGCGCGGAGCTCACCAAGCAGTTCGGCGTGAAGGCGCTCGCATCGAATGCCGACGCCGCGCAGGGCGCGCATGTCGTCGTGTTGTCGGTGAAGCCACAGGTCCTCCCTGCCGTGCTGCGGGAGCTGGGCGGCAAGCTGCGCGCGGACCAGCTCGTCGTCTCGATCGTCGCCGGCGCGCCGCTCGCGGTGCTGCGTGAGGGCCTCGACCACGCGACGATCGTGCGCGCGATGCCCAACACGCCCGCGCAGATCGGGATGGGCATCACCGCATGGTGCGCCGCGGCCGGCGTCGATCGCGATCAGCGCGACCGCGCGAAGGCGATCCTCGGCGCGCTCGGCGAGGAGATCGAGGTCGAGGAAGAGGGCATGGTCGACATGGCGACCGCGCTCTCTGGCACGGGTCCGACCTACGTCTTCCTGTTGATGGAGGCGCTCGTCGACGCGGGTGTGCATCTCGGATTCTCGCGTCGCGTCGCGGAGGAGCTCGTGCTCCGCACCGTTGAAGGCTCGGCCGCTTTCGCGCGCAAGAGCGGACGGCATCTCGCGGAGCTACGGAACATGGTCACCTCGCCCGGCGGCACCAGCGCCGCCGCGATCTACGAGCTCGAGAAGGGCACGATGCGGACTGTCCTGTCTCGCGCCGTGTACGCCGCATTTGTGCGAACGCGCGAGCTCGGCGACGAAGCGCAGCGAAAGCTGCAGAAACCCAAACAATGACGACGCGGCCCGGAAGGTTGCCCGCGCGCTAGGGCTCGATCTGCTCCACTTCGAATCGCTCGCCCTTTTGCGTGATCTTGGCGTGCGCGTCGATCGACTTCAGCCAGGCGTTGCCGCCGGCATTCAGGGCCTCGAACGTCTTCGCCTCGGAGATGCTCGGCCACAGGAGCTCGGTGTGCTCGTGTGGCGCGCCCTCGGAGAGGAAGCGTTCGAGGTCCGATCGTTCGCTGATGAGGACCGCGGCTCCCCGCTTCGCACCTTCGTGGGCCGTGTCGATCGCACGCGGTGACCATGCCGAGAGCCAGCTCGGAGCGGCGCCGTCGTAGCCGACGACCGCGAGCAGCGGCGTCGGCCCGAACTCCCAGAGCCACGTGGCCGTTTCGGCAAGGGTCTCCGGGTCGGCGAGCGGACGGTACTCCGCGTCAGCCGGCGGGAGCTCCACCACGAAACGGTCGTATGCGACCTGGCTCACGTGCATGTCGTGCTAGGAGTAACACCGAGCGGCCGCCCGAGCAGCCACGGACGGGTATCGGTAAGGACTAGTACTGCGGTACTAGGTTCCCGACCGACGCAGGCGCGGATCCAGGGCGTCGCGGAGCGCGTCGCCCAGGAAGTTGAACCCGAACACGGCGGTGAAGATGGCGATGCCTGGGCCAACGCTCATCCACCACTTCAGGTTCGCGAGATAGCGCTGCGAGTAGTTGATGTCCTGTCCCCAGGACGGGTACGGCGGTTGTGGGCCGAGTCCGAGGAACGACAATGCGGCCTCCGCGAGAATCGCGAACGCCGTCGACAGCGTCGCCTGGACGATCAGCGTGTTCATGATGTTCGGGAAGATGTGGCGCATGACGATGCGCAGCGGCGACGCTCCGATCGTGCGCGCGGCGACGATGTAGTCCCGCGCTCGCACCGCGAGCACCTGACCGCGCGTGAGTCGGGCGTAGGCGGGGATCGCGACGATGCCGATGGCGATCATCGCGTTCTGGATCTGCGGCCCCAGCGCGGAGGTGATCGCGATCGCGAGGATGAGTGCCGGGAACGCGAGGAGCGCGTCGATCCCGCGCATGATGAAGAGGTCGAACTTCCCGCCGAGATAGCCCGCGGCGAGACCGAGCGACGTCCCGACGAGCAGCCCGATCGAGACCGAGATCACGCCCACCGAGAGGCTCACGCGCGAGCCCCACATCACTCGTGAGAGAACGTCGCGCCCAAGGTCGTCCGTCCCGAGCCAGTGCGCGCCGCCCGGCGGGATGAGCGAATCGGTCACGTTCACTTTGATCGGGTCGTACGGCGCGAGGAACGGGGCGAAGATCGCGATGATGAGCCAGGCCAGCACGACGGCGCCACCGATGATCATGCGTGGGTTGCGGCGGAGGAAGTAGAGCGCCGATCCGATCCGATCGTCACGGACCTCGCGCAGGACGATGGGGACCGTCGTGCCGCTCATCTATGCCCGCGCTGAGTCGTACGAGATACGCGGGTCGATCCACGCGTAGAGCACATCCACGAGAAGCGTGCTCAGCATGAAAGAGAACGCGGAGACGAGGACGACTCCTTGGACGACGGGGTAATCGTTCGAGGGGATCGCCTGCACGACCAGCCGTCCCACACCCGGCCAGGAGAAGATCGTCTCGGTGATGACCGCGCCTTCGATGATCGCCCCGATCTGGATGCCCACCAGGGTCACGACCGGGATGAGCGCGTTCTTAAGAGCGTGCCGCACGATGACCGTCCGCTCGCGCAGTCCCTTCGCGCGCGCCGTGCGAACGTACTCCTGGCCGAAGACGTCCAGAAGACTCGAGCGGACCTGTCGCAGATTCACCGCGAGGCTCACGCTCGCGAGCGTCACGGCCGGAAGCACGAGGCGCCGAAGGTTCTCGCCGGCGTCGGTCGTGAACGGCACGTAACCGCCGGGCGGGAAGATGCGGCCGGGTATGACGTACGCGAACAACAGGATGAGCACGATGCCGAGGAAAAAGCTCGGGAACGAAACGCCCATCAGCGTGACGCTCGTCGAGAGCAGATCCACGACGGAGTTGCGCTTCACCGCGGACAGGATCCCGATGACGAGTGCGAACGTCACCGAGATGAGGAGCGCGGCGAGACCCAGCTGGAACGTGGCCGGCAGGCGCTCGATGATCGCCTCGCTGACCTGCTGCCTGTTCTGGAAGGAACGTCCGAGATCGCCTTGCACGGCGCGTGAGAGCCACGCGACGTACTGCACGGGCACCGGCTGGTCGAGCCCGAGCTGCGTGCGGATCTCGGCGAGCGCGACTGGGTCGCGCTCCTCGCCGGCGAAGACGAGCACCGGATCGGCCGGAGACAGCCGCGCTAGCGCGAAGACACCGATGGTGACCAGGAACGCGACAGGGATCATGAGCAGAAGGCGACGGAGTATGTAGGTGAGCACTCCGTCGCCTCTGCTCTTACACGACCCCGGTGACTACTTCGCTCGCTGTGCGGTCTCGAATCGCGGGATACGGTCGGGATACGAGACCATCCCCGTGACAGCCTTCACGGTGATGATCGGCGAGACACCGAATCCGAACCAAACGCGGGCTGGATCGTCGACGACGTAGATCTGCTGGGCTTGCAGGAGCAGGGCCTTGCGCTTGGCCGGATCGGACTCGACCCGCTGCTGCTTCATCAGGTCGTCGACCTTTGCGTTCACGTAGCCCGAATCGTTGTTCGGCGTGCCGGTGACGACGAAGTCGTAGGTGTTCCCGTCAGGGTCGAGCCGGCCGCTCCACCCGATCAGGGTCATCCCGGCGTGCTTCAGCGCGTCCTGAGTGGTGACGATCTCGTTGAACAGCATGAGCTTGATGTCCGCGGTGATGTCGGCTTTCGCGAGCTGCGACTGGATGAGCTGCGCCAGCTGGAGGGTGGCGGCGTTCCCGGACGAAACAAGGAATTCGAACTTGAGTGGCCCCTTGCCGACCTCGGCGACGAGCTTCTTCGCGCCGTCGATATCCGCCTTCGGCCACGGCTTGAAGCTCGCGTCGAACGCGAAGTGCGCGGGCGAGATCGGACCCCAACCGGCGAGGCCGACGCCTTGGGCGGGTCCCTTGGCGAGG
>DATEZK010000393.1:0-5205 GCA_035255665.1 Candidatus Limnocylindria bacterium | reverse complement strand
ATCAGCGAGTTCTCCACCGGCATCTATTTCGTCGATATGGAGAAGTCGAAGATCGAGGACGTCACCAGCCAGCGCAGCCGCTACGGCTTCTACATCCACGCATCGCACGGCAACACCATCCGCCGGTCCACGGTCGTGGGGAACATCTACGGCCTGCACCTGCAGGACGCGAATGAGAACCTCGTCGAAGGGAACAACCTGATCCGCCAGACCTATAACAGCCCGGGCGGATACGGCCTCTACCTCTATCGCAGCCGGAACAACCGGATCATCGAGAACACGATCGAGAACAACGTGAACTGGGGCCTCTGGTTCAGCGACGCGCGCAACAACTCGATCTTCCGCAACAACGTGTCCGGCAACTCGCCGCAGGTGAGCGACAACAATCCCGACGCCAACCTCTGGTACGACGCGGAGAAGAAAGAGGGCAACTGGTGGGCGGACTACAAGGGCACCGACGGCGATCGGGACTTCATCGGCGACACGCCCTATTCGATCCAGGGTCCCGGTGGTGCTGTGGACGCGTACCCGTTCTCCGAGCGTGACGGCTGGAAGAAGAAGCGCGGCGCGACGATCGATCACTACCAGCCGCCGCTCGCCCGACCGGCTCGCGAGGTGCGTCTCATCGTGGTCACCGGCGGCGCGGTCGGCATCGCCAAGCCGCACGATGCCGCGCTTGCGACGTCGTCGGTGCTGGCCTCGTCAGTGGCGCTTCAGACCGACGGGCGCACGCTCCTCGCCCTCGATGGCAAGACGCTCACCACGTGGGATCTCGTCGATGGCGAGACGAGCACGCGCGCGGTCGCGATCGATGGCGGCATCATCGGCGCGAACCGCGACGGCGTGTCCGCTCTGATCGTCGGCGCGCGCGGCGCCCAGCAGATCGACCTGAATACCGGCCGGCAGGAGTTCTTCTCCTACTCGAGCAGCCCGCAGGAGCTCGCGCCAGGCTACAAGCACAACCACATCTTCGTCGCGACTCCGCGCGGGATCGATCTGCTCTATCTGAACTTCGGCGGACGCACGCCGTACACGATCCCGCTCGATGGCCCGGCGGGCGCGATGTCGATGAACGGCTCGGGCACCCGCATCTACACCGCGATCCGCGGCAAGAACGTGATCAACGTCGTCGACACCGAGCAGTACGCGGTCGTGCAGCGGATCGCCATCGACGGCGAGGCGACCGCGATCGCCGTCTCCCCACGCGAGGAAGCGCTGTACGTGGCGACCGCGAACGGTGTGCTCGCGATCGACCTGGGCAACGAGCGCGTGCGGGCACGCGCGTCGTTCCTGGGCGCGGTTGCGGACATCGCCATCTCACCGAACGCCGACGAGCTCTATGTCGCGCTGGCGGGTCAGCAGCGCGCGATCGCCGTTTTGGACACGGCGACACTGCGCACGGCGAACGTCATCCCGCTGCTGGCGGATCCGACCAAGCTCCTCGCCGCGTCGTACTGACGATGGCGTCGGGCGCAAGGCTCAGGGCGCCGGCGGTCCCTCGCGGCGTTCCGTGGGCGCTGGCGGCCGGGTCGTGGTGACAAGCTTGGGCTCGCCCTCGAACCGGCTGATGACCACCAGGTAGTAGATGGCGAACAGGATCGCCGCGTTGACGATCCAGCCAGCCAGACCGCCGCTCCCCAGCGAGGCGATGAGGCTGCCGACGGCACTCGCGAGAAGCCCGTAGATCGCGAGCCTCTTCCCGTCACGATCGCCCTGGTACATCTTGTAACCACCCCAGGCGACGAGCCCCGAGCCGATGACGTTGATCACGTTGCCTATGAGGAACAGCGGGCCTGTGCCGGCGACGGCGGTGAGCGCTGACACCCCAAGCACCGCGATCACGCCGAAGAACGTGCTGATGCCGGCGAGGATCGCGCACACGAGACCGAGCGTCTTCGCGGGAATATCCAGCTTGACTGGCGGATCCTTCATGAACGACGGATTGAGCAGTTGGTCCATGGTTCCCTCCTCCCGACCTGCGCCGAGCGCGGTCGAAGCGGACAGCCTAGCCGCCCGCGAGGATGCAGGGGCGTGGTCAGTTCAGCGTGGAACGGCGTCCAAGCGCGGACTCGATGAGACGCGACGCGTCGGAGGCCTCGGGAACGCGCGAAAGGCGGCCCTGAACGTCGACGACGCTTCGCGTGCGACGGCCGGTGTCCCTGAGTCGGACGGGCTTCCATTCATCTTCGACGAGCGCCTCGATCGCGTAATCGATCTCCCTCGCTTCATCGAGGTCGGCGACGAGATCGAGCGGCGGCTCGAGCTGGAACTCGAGGTTGCCGTCCAGCGACACTATCGGCGTCCCGCTCACGGCGACGATCTGACCGTCACGATCCATGATGCGGACCCGCGTCGGGCTCTCGCCGCTCGCGGCGGTCTGGAGCTCGAGCCGGGCACGCGGACCGTCGAGGTGGAGGCCCCAGGTGAAGTAGATCGCCTCGAAGAGCGGCGGCGGCGGGACCTCCTTGCCGGCCTGTGTCAGGGACGCGGCCATCGCAATCTCCGCGAGCCGTTCGCGCAGCCTCGAGATCTGGCGCACGAGCTGCTCGTTCTGATGCTCGCGCTCGCGGCCACGCTCCGTGAGCGTGCGTACCGAGGTCTCAGCCGCGTCGAGCCTGTGCCTGAGCTTGGCGAAGTCGCCGACGGTCCACTCGAACTGCTTGACCACGAGCTCGACGCGACTGTCGGCGTCCTCCACGACCGCTTCGAGCTCTCGCGCATGCGCCTCGTGGGCACTCCGTAGCAGGGTTCGGCGCCCGGACCACACGTATGCGGCGCAGGTCGAGATGCCGGCGGCGACGCCAGCACCGAGCCATCCCGCGGGCCCGCCGTCGAAGACCGCCAGTGCCAGACCCGCCGTGGCGGCCAGCGCGAGCGGTGCGACGTGGCGAAGGAGGGCCGCTGGAGCGATGCCGTCCTGGGGCGCATTCGTTTCGGCGCACAGACGGCATCCGTCCGTGCCTTTGGCCGCAGCATGCCCGAACTGAACTGGGATCACGCCCATCCCGCACCCCCGGGGTGAGATTCCCTCGAATCGCCCATTCGTGTGTCGCGTAGGCGTATCAGCTAGCAGGTAGTACGAATTTCTGATGTCGAATCGTGACCCTCATTAAGGCCGGCGATATCTGCCATCGCGCGTCATCACGACGCTTCCGTCGAGAAGATGCGTCGCGAGCGCGGTCTCGGTCGCTGCACGCCCGCGGCGCACACGTCGCGCAAGCGAATCGAGGTCAAGCGGTCCCGACAGGAGCGCCTCGAGAACAGGATCCACCGGCAGCGGCGAAGGGACGAGCGCTGGTTCACCCTGCCGACCGAGAAGAACAGCGGCACTAATCAACGCCTGTGCCTCACCTGACGCGATCAGCGCGTTCGTGCCGACCGAGGCGGCGGAGCCGATCGGTCCGGGAACCGCGAACAGCGGCCGGCCGAGGCGCCGCGCGTCACTGGCTGTGATGAGCGCACCCGAGACCTCGCCGGCTTCGACCACCACGACCGCCTCCGCAAGCGCCGCGATCGTTGCGTTGCGTTTCGCGAACGTCCACGGCTGCGCGCAGAAATTGGGCTGGTACTGCGATACGAGCGCGCCGTTCGCTCGAACGCGCGGCACCAGCGGCCGTCGCCTGCCACGCACGGTCGCGAGGAACAGCGCGATCCCCTCACCAAGGACGGCGACCGTGCGACCGCCGGCATCGAGCGCGCCGCGATGGGCCGCGGCATCGACGCCCTGCGCGAACCCCGAGACGACGACGACTCCCGCATCGGCGCACGCCCCGGCGAGCTCGCGGGCGACGCGCTCCCCGTACGCCGTCATGCGCCGGGTCCCGACGATCGCGACGGACCGCGCGGCGAGGGACGCCGGATCGCCATCGATCCAGAGCGGATCCGGCGGATGCTCGAGCGCGAGAGCCCGTGGCGGATAACCAGCGTCGCGGGGCGTGACCGCGATCACGCCTCTGCGCGCAGCAGCAGCGCGAAGGCAAGGTCGGCGGTGCGGATCTCATCGCTGCCGGCGAGATCCGCGACGGTTCTCGCGACCCGCAGGACGCGATGGAAACCGCGCGCCGAAAGTCGGCGACCACGCATCGCCTCCGCCGCCAGCGTCTCAGCCTCGCTCGCGAGGCGGCAGTGGCGTCGAACTTCGGCGACGTTCAGCTCGGCGTTGCACCGGCGTCCGGTCTCCGCGAGGCGAGCACGCATGCGCTCGCGCGCCGCGATCACGCGCTCGCGAACGGTGCGGGATCTCTCGCGTCCGTCCTCGCGCAGCTCCTCATACGCGATGCGCGGGACGTGCACGCGCAGGTCGATGCGGTCGAGCAAGGGTCCCGAGAGGCGCGCGTGATAGCGATCGACGGCATCCGGCAAACAGGTGCACTGCTCGGCGGGATCGCCGGCGTGCCCGCAGGGACAGGGATTCATCGCGGCGACGAGCGTGAAGCGCGCGGGGTACGTGGCCGCCGTACCCGCGCGCGAGATCGTGACCGCGCCCTCTTCGAGCGGCTCTCGGAGCGTCTCGAGGACCGAGGGCGAGAACTCCGCGAGCTCGTCGAGAAATAGCGCGCCACCATGCGCGAGGCTCACCTCTCCGGGCCGCGGCGGCGAGCCACCACCGACGAGCGCCAGATGCGACGCGGTGTGATGCGGGGCACGAAAGGGCCGCGCCGCCAGGAGCGGCCGCTCCGGATCGATGAGACCGGCGACGCTGTGGACGGCGCTCGCGATGATCGCTTCGTCGGGATCCAGCGCCGGCAGTAGCGATGCAATCGCTCGCGCAAGAAGCGTCTTGCCCGTTCCCGGCGGTCCGACGAGCAGCAGGCTGTGTCCGCCCGCCGCGGCGATCTCGAGCGCACGTTTGGGTGTTTCGTGCCCGGCGATGTCGGCGAGGTCGACAGGGTGCGGTGGCCGCGCTGCCGGTGAGGGCGCCGGCGACGCCGCCTGTCGCGCGCGTGCTTCGACGTGCTCGACGACGTCCCGCAGCGACGCAAACCCGAACGCCTCGATGCCGAGCGCGGCGGCCTCGGCCGCGTTCTCCTGCGCGACGAACGCGGTGGACATCCCGGCGAGCGCCGCGCGACGCACGCGTGCCATCACGCCGCGCACCGGCCGGAGCGTCCCATCGAGAGCAAGCTCACCGAGACACAGCGCATCGGGATCGCGCGTGAGCTGACCCGTCGCGCGCAAGACGCCGAGCGCGATGGCGAGATCGAA
>DATEZK010000392.1:0-5738 GCA_035255665.1 Candidatus Limnocylindria bacterium | reverse complement strand
CTCGCCCTCGCGAACGAGCCCACGTTCGAGCGCGTCCCGATCACCGGGACGCTCGCGAACGGCACGGGCCTCGACTGGGTCGCCCCGCTCGGGAACGAAGCCGCGCGTGTCTCGCACCTGCTTCGGCGCTTCACGTTCGGAGCCTCCGCCGAGGAACTGGAGAGGGCGCAGGCCGATGGTTACGCGAGAACGGTCGATCGCCTCCTCGAGACGAAGACCGCCGAGCCTCCGGTACTCGCCGGTGCGGAAGAGACCAGTCAGGAGAAGCCCCTCAACCCGGGCGCGCTCCAGCAGTGGTGGATCGACTGGATGCTCGCGAGCCCGACGCCGTTCGCCGAGCGCATGACGCTCTTCTGGCACGGGCATTTCACATCCGACTTCCGCAAGGTCGGCAATCAGTTCCCCTACCTCTACTGGCAGAACCTCACGTGGCGGAGGAACGCGCTCGCGGATCTCAAGACGATGCTCTTCCAGGTCACGATCGATCCAGCGATGCTCCGCTACCTCGATCTCGGGAACTCCACCGCGCGCAATCCCAACGAGAACTACTCGCGCGAGCTCATGGAGCTCTTCACGATGGGCCCGCAGTCCTTCACCGAGGACGACGTCCGCGCCGGCGCGACCGCCCTCTCCGGCTGGCGCGAGCCGCTGACGCAGTCGATGGTCGACGCGAATCTTCGGCGCGCCGAGATGCGCGGGCAGACCCTGCGTGTCACCCCGAAGGCCGACACCGTCAAGACCGGGATCTTCGAGCCGCAGCGCGGATACCGCGGGGCACCGCTCAAGTTCCTCGGCGAGACCAAGGCGTGGAGCACCGATGCCGTGCTCGACAAGATCCTCCAGCAGGACGCGACCGCGCCGTTCATCGTCGGGAAGCTGCTCACCCACTTCGTCACGCCGATGCCGTCCGACGCGTACGTTGCGCGGCTCGCCAACGGATACCGGAGGAGCCGTTACGACACCAAGGCCCTCCTGCGCGACATCCTGCTCAGCCCGGAGTTCATGGCCGCGGACACGTACCGGTCGCTGATCAAGTCCCCGACCGAGCTGATGATCCACACCGCGAAGGCGCTCGGTGACCGGACCCTCACACGGCTCATCGCAGGACAGGCTCAGGGCATGGGCCAGATGCTCTTCGATCCGCCGAGCGTCGGTGGCTGGCCGGAGAACGAGTCGTGGGTCTCGTCGAACACGATGCTCGCGCGGGCTAACTTCGTGACGTCGGCCGTGCAGGCGGTCAGAAAGCTCCCGTCCGCGGGGAACGCGCACAACACCCAGATCGATGGCGTGATGTCCGCCCAGACGCTGAAGCTGCTCAACGAGGCGATGGACGACCGGCGCCGCTGGATGGTCCTCCTGGCCTCGCCTGAGTTCCAGCTCAAATAGAAGGAGCACGAGATGGTCGCCAGCATCGACAAGATCGGACGCCGCGAGTTCCTCCGCTCCGGACTCGTGTTCGGCGCGGGCGCCGCCGGCCTCGCGGCGGGTTACGCCGCGGTGCCCGACGTCTTCGCTCGCGCGATGTACGCCGCGAAGCAGGAGAAGGTCACGAACGACAAGGTCCTGGTGATGATCCAGCTCGCCGGCGGCAACGACGGCCTCCAGACCGTGATCCCGCTGGCGGACCAGTCCTACCGCGACCTGCGGCCGCAGCTCTCGCGGTCGGCCGACGAGGCCCTACCCATCTCGAACGGCTTCGGTCTCAACAAGAATCTGGTCGGCACGAAGAAGCTCTGGGACGACGGCAAGCTCGCGATCGTGCAGGGGGTCGGCTATCCGGAGCCGTCGTTCTCGCACTTCGACTCGATCCGCGTGTGGGAGACCGCCGATCCCGAGCGCCGCCAGCAGGACGGCTGGCTCGGCAAGACGATCGCAACGAACTACGACTCCGCGGGCCACCCGCTGGTCGGCTGCGCGTGCGGCACGACCGGCATCCCCGGCGCCCTTCGGGATCTCGAGGCCACGCTCACTGTGGTCAACAGCCAGCAGAGCTTCAAGTTCAACGGCGGCGCCGAGATGGAGAAGGCCATGGGCGCGCTCTACACGAGCACGCCGGGGATCTACGGCGCGCTCTTCGACACCGCGGTCACGACCGCGCGCGACACGGTCGCGCAGCTGAAGACCTCGGCCGCGTCGTACACGCCGCTTGCGCAGTACTCGGACAACGCGAAGCTCGTGTTCTCTTCGAAGAACCAGCTCGCGGCGGCGCTGCAGCTCGCGGCGCAGCTCATCGTCACGGGGACCGGCGTGAAGATCCTCCACCTGACGCTCGGCGGCTTCGACACGCATTACACGCAGCAGCAGCGCCACGACGATCTGATGGGCTACTTCGACCAGGCCGTCTCGGCCTTCTACACCGACCTCGCGGCGCATGGCATGTCCGACCGCGTGCTCATCGCGACCTGGTCCGAGTTCGGACGCCGTCCGAAAGAGAACGCGAGCGCAGGGACGGACCACGGCACATCGGCGCCGGTATTCCTGATGGGCGACGGCGTGAAGGGCGGCCTGTACGGCGCGGCGCCCAGCCTCACGAAGCTCGATACGCGCGGCAACCTCGAGTACAACGTCGACTTCCGCTCCGTCTATCAGGAGATCCTCGAAGGACATCTCCAGGTCGATGCGAAGGAAGTCTTCACGCAGAGCTTCGACAAGCTCGCGATCCTGGGGGCGTAGCCGTGGACCGGGCTGCCGCGCTCCGCGCCGGCGCAGCGATGTTCGCGGCCGCCGCTTTTGTCGGCTCGGGGAGCTACGTCGTCGCGCACCCGAAGAACGAGTCCGCGCCGCTGCAGCCGCCCGCCGAGACACAGCTCACGCTGCGGACGCCCGCTCCGAGCGCGACCGCATTGCCGGTGCGCACCGCTCGCGCGACGCTTCCGCCGCGCATCACGCTCGCGCCTGGTGTGAGGCCAACGGAGCTTCCGGGAATCACGTTCACGCACGTCTCCTAACCCCTGGCATCACCTTCACGCGCGTCTCCTAGTTAGTCTGCGGTGGCGATGGAGAGCCTGACGTTCACCGCGCTCGGCGGCGAGTGCGAGCTCTACGGTGTTGGTGTCGACAGGGCTACGCTTCGGCAGGCTCAAGCATGGATCGCGCGGATGCACGATCGGCTCACGCGATTCGAGCCGAACAGCGAAGTCTCGCGATTCAATGCATCGCGCGGGCGCTGGTTCGCGGTGAGCCCGGAGCTCGAGGCACTGCTGAACGAGTCGCTTAGAGCGTTCGAGATCAGCGACGGACTCGTGAACGTGGCCGTCCTCCCTGCCCTGCTGGCCGCGGGCTACACGCGCGACTTCGCGGCAGGTCCGACCGAGCGCACCGAACCACAGAGGACACCGCCGCTACCCGAGGTCCTCTATCTGCGGCCTGGGGAGGCGCGCCTCATGCGCGGCGGCTCGGTGGATCTCGGCGGGATCGCCAAGGGCTGGCTCGCCGACCGTGTCGCGAAGGAACTCGGCGACAACGTGCTCGTGAATCTCGCTGGCGATCTTTTCGCGCGCGGCGGCGGCGAGACCGGCGAGGGCTGGCCCGTCGGCTTCGGCGACAGGACGCTGCTGTTAAAGGACATGGCCGCGGCAACGAGCGGCACGACGAAGCGCGCGTGGGCCGGCGGGCATCACCTCATCGATCCGCGCACGGGACTCCCGGCGCAGAGCGATCTCAGCGAAGTCTCTGTACTCGCGTCGACCGCGACCGACGCGGAGATCTACGCGAAGGTCGCGCTTCTGCTCGGATCGAAGGACGCCCCGAAGTGGCTCGAGGGTCGATCGCAGGGGTGGTCGCTGACCTAGCGGCTGAAAACCAAACCGGGACCCTTGCGGGCCCCGGTCCGGCACCTTTCGCGAGCCCACCGACCAGGCGGTGGACCGGCGGACGACAACGATATCGGGGAGGCCTCCGCTACCGATCCCGGTAGCAGAACGTTTGGGCTAGTCCGCGGCTATTTGAGCTCGACCGTGGCGCCCGCGTCCTCGAGCTTCTTCTTGACGGCGTTCGCCTCGTCCTTGCCGATGTTCTCTTTGACCGGCTTGGGAGCCCCGTCCACGAGGTCTTTGGCCTCTTTCAGGCCCAAACCGGTGAGCTCGCGGACCGTCTTGATGACGTTGATCTTGGAGGCGCCGGCCTCCTTCAGGACGACCGTGAACTCGGTCTTTTCCTCAGCCTCGGCCGGGGCTGCGCCGCCAGCCGCGCCGCCGCCACCTGCCGCCGCGACGGCGACGGGCGCCGCGCTGACACCCCAGCGCTCCTGCAGGAACTTGCCGAACTGGGCGATCTCCATGATCGACCAGGACTCGAGCTCGCCAGCGACCTTGTCGAACTTCGGATTGCTTTCGGTTGCCGTTGCCATCTCTATCTCCTTTATTGCGCGCGTGCGGTCAGCACGTGGATGAGGTTCTGGGCTGGTGCCTGGAAGAGTCCGGTGAGCTGGGCGAGCGGCGCCTGCAGGCTGCCGACGATCTGGCCCTGCAGGTACGCGCGGCTGGGCAGCTTCGCGAGGGACTGGACGTCGTCGAGGGACATCGCCTGCCCGCCGATGTACGCGCCGAGGATCTTCAGTGCCTTCAGAACGCGCGCTTCGTCGACCATGCTCTTCGCGAGCTCGACCTCGTCGACGTTCCCGACCGCGACGGCTGTCGGTCCGGAGAGGAGAGACGCGAGGCCACTCCGTTCGGTCTTCGCCGCGGCGCGCGTGAAGAGGCTGTTCTTCACGACGTGGTACTCGACACGCTTCGGCCGGAGACGCTTGCGCAGCTCCTGCAGCTCGCCGACCTTGAGGCCGCGGTAGTCGGTGACGATCACCGCGGTCGACCCGCGGAGCTGTTCCGCGAGCGCATCCACGGCCCGGCTCTTCGCCGGGATGCCGCCGCCCTTCCGTTTGACCTTGGGTCCGGTCTTGATCTTCGCCATGTCACCCCCTAAGAACTACGAAGCCCTCGTTCCCAACGGAAACGAGGGCCCAAGCACAGCGCCGCCGTGCTTCGTTCTCGCCTCCGCAGGACTTATCCCTTTCGGGCGCCGGCTTCTTTGGCTATGAAGTTGTCGCTCTGAGAATTATGCGGTCGCGCGACCCGAGAGTCCAAGTGTCGCGCCGAGATCGAGCTTCACGCTCGGCCCGTGCGTGCTCGTGAGATGCGCCGCCCTGACGTACTGACCCTTCACCCCGGCCGGTCGCGCCCGGTTGATCGCGTCGATCACGGTCGCGAGGTTCTCCACGAGCGCCTGCTCGCTGAAGGACGCCTTCCCGACGATGGTGTGGATCACCGCTGTCTTGTCGACGCGGAACTCGACGCGGCCGCCCTTGGCGTCACGCACGGCCTTCGCCACGTCGAACGTGACGGTGCCCGACTTGGGGTTTGGCATGAGACCGCGCGGACCAAGAACGCGGCCGAGCTTTCCCACCTGGCCCATGAGATCCGGCGTCGCGATCGCGACGTCGAACTCCATCCAGCCACCCTCGATCCGCTTCGCGAGGTCCTCCGCCCCGACGACGTCCGCCCCCGCGGCCTGCGCTTCACGGGCCTTCTCGCCCTGCGCGAACGCGATCACGCGCACCGACTTGCCGGTGCCGTGCGGGAGCACCGCGGCGCCACGGACCATCTGGTCGGCGTGCTTTGGATCCACGCCAAGCCGGAACGACAGGTCGATCGACTCGTCGAACTTGGCGGCCGGCATCGACTTCAGCGCGGCGATCGCCTCGTCCACCGTGTATGGCTTCTCCGCCTCGACCTTCGCCACCG
>DATEZK010000391.1:0-4220 GCA_035255665.1 Candidatus Limnocylindria bacterium | reverse complement strand
AGCGCTACGGCGACATCGCCGGCGGCGGCGCGGAGCCGCACGCCCGTGCGGTCGTCCAGCGGCTGCGTCCGTATTTCAACGTCGAGGTGGCGACCACGACCGCGCGCGACTACTGGACGTGGGCGAATGAGTTCACGGCTGGCCTGACCGACGTCGACGGCGTCCCGGTACACCGATTCGCGGTCGAGCGTGGGCGCGCGCGCGACTTCCGCCTACATGAGAGGCGGGCGTTCTCGAAGACGCACACGCTGGCCGACGAGCGCGCGTTCGTGGAAGCGCAGGGGCCGGTCGCTCCTGATCTCCTGGAGCACGTGCATCGTCGTGGCCGCGAGGTCGACCACGTCCTCTTCTTCACGTACATCTACTACCCGACCGTGCTCGGGCTTCCGCTCGCACCCGAGCGTGCCGTGCTCGTGCCCACCGCACACGACGAGCCCGCGATCCGGCTGGCGATCTACAAGCCCGTCTTCTGCGCGCCGCGCGCCATCGCATTCAGCACGCAGGAGGAGCGCGCGATGGTGCACGGGCTCTTCCGCAACGAACGAGTCCCGAGCGAGATCGTCGGCGTGGGGGTCGACGTGCCCGCGGATCGTTCGGCGGATCGCTTCCGCCAGCGCTATGCGATCGAGGGGCCGTACTTCCTGTATGTCGGACGCATCGTCGAGAGCAAGCAGTGCGGCCAGCTGTTCGATGCCTTCGCGCGCTGGCAGGACTCGCAGAGCACACGCGCGACGCTCGTCCTGATGGGTCACCGCGAGATGCCCGTGCCCGATCGCAAAGACATCCGACTCCTGGGCCGTACCTCCGACGAGGACAAGTTCGACGCGCTCGCCGGCTGCGTCGCGCTCGTGCAGCCGAGCCTGCTGGAGTCGCTTTCGATGATCGCGCTCGAGGCCTGGGCCTGCGGCCGTCCCGTGGTCTGTGACGCGCGCTCGCCGGTGGTGTGGGGGATGACGTACCGCGCCGGCGCCGGGCTCGCGTACCGGAACGCCGCGGAGCTGGCGGAGATCTGCGAGATGCTCATCGCGCGACCGACGCTCGCGTCACGTCTCGGCGCGTCGGGTCAGTCGTTCGTCGAAAGCACCTACACCTGGCCGCGCGTCGTGGAGACGTATCTCGATGTCTTCGCCGAGGTGCGCGCCCGCAACGCCTAGCGCGTCACTTCGTCATCTGGTAGTCGAGTCGCGGTCGACCGCTGAGCATCCGCGAGGTGAGGTGCTGTTCCGGATACCCGGTCTTCACGAAAAAGATCTCGAAGAAACCTGGCTGTCCGCCCACCGAGCCGATGTCGAGCAGATACCAGCCGTCCTTGTCAGTGCGGCTCCAGCAGACCGCCCCCGGCCTGCCGGCGGTGATGCATACCTGATCGATGGGCGCGCCGTTCGCCGCGTCGGTCACGCGGCCGATGACCGCGAAGCTGCTCGCATTCGCGAACAGCTGTCTCTCCTTCTCGCCCTCGAGACGCGTGACGTAGTCGCTGGTCGCCTTCTCACAGGTCGCCCCAGCCTCAAGCTCCTGCTTCCAGGTCGCGAGGTTCCCCGTGTCGAATGGCGACGACGACCCCAGGGCGGTGCGGGTGGGCTCGGGACAGCCCAGCACGCTGGGCGGCGTCGGCGGGCTTGGGTCGGTGCAGCCGGCCAGCGCCAGAACGAGGACGGCGGCGCGCACAAGCGTTCGATTCATCTCCCCATATGCTGAGGCCGTGAGGGACAAGCGGGGGAACGGCGAGCGCGACTGGGGAAATATCGACTGGTCCAACCTCGATCTCTCGTCGCTGGGCATGCGCCGCGGGAACGCGCCCCGGCCACCGTCCCGTCGCAGCATCGTCATCACCGTCCTCGCAGCCCTCCTGTTGCTTGTGCCCCTGCTGCTCATCCCGCTGAACGAGTTCCTCACCGATCTTCTCTGGTTCCGCAGCCTCGGCCTTGAGGACGTGTACCTGCGCCGCTACACCGCCGGCTTCTGGGCCTTCGTCGTGTTCTTCCTGATCTTCTTCGCGCTCGCGATCCCCAACCTCTACCTCGCGCTCCGGCCACAGGTCCCGCGGGTGGTCGTCGACACGGCGCGGCCGCGGCCGTCGGCGCCCGCGCAGACGCTGCGCCTCCTCTGGGTCATCACGATCCCGGCGTTCTTCTTCGGCCTCGCCGGCGGCGATCAATGGGACCAGCTCCTGCGCTTCGTCAACGCCGTGCCGTTCGGCGTAAGCGATCCGCTCTTCGGCCGTGACGTCGGCTTCTACTTCTTCACGCTGCCCGTCCTCGACTTCGTGCGGGGGTGGTCGATCGCCGCGGTCCTCGTCATCGCCGCGGGCGTCGTCTTCCTCTACGCGGTCCGCGGCGTCATCAGCGTCGCGACGAGCTCGATCGCGCGCGGCAACCTCGACGTCGCGGGCCGGACCGCGCTCGCGCTCGCGCGGCCCGCGCGCGCGCACCTCTCGGTGCTCGGCGGCATCTTCCTTCTCCTTGTCGCGGGCGGCTACGTCCTCGATCAGTTCGATCTGCTCCTCCGCAGCGAACGCGTCCTCACCGGCGCGGGCTTCGCGAGCGTCAACGCGCGCATTCCCGCGCTCACGATCCTCGCGGTCATCGTCGCCATCGCCGCGGTCGCGTGCTTCGCGAATGCCTTCGCGCGGACCGTGTGGGTGCTGGGCGGAGCGCTCGTGGTGTGGTTCGCCGCGACCGTACTCGTCGGCGGCATATATCCGGCGCTCGTGCAGAACTTCATCGTCACGCCCGACGAGCTGAACAAGGAGCGTCCGTACCTCGAGCGCAGCATCGCGGGCACGCGAGCCGCGTACGCGCTCGACAAGGTCGAAGAGTCGCTGTTCAACGTCCAGGACACGCCGAGTCAAGCGGAGGCGCGGCAGGAGTTCTCCGACACGCTCTCGGTCCGCCTCTGGGACTACAACCGCCTTCTCTCGGCGTTCGACCAGCTGCAGGCCCTTCGCCAGTACTACGACTTCGTCGACGTGGACGTCGACCGCTACCGCATCGGCAACCGCGAGCTGCCGGTCATGCTGTCCGGCCGAGAGCTCAACACCGCCTCGCTGCCGCAGAGCTGGGTGAACCGCCATCTGCAGTTCACCCACGGCTTCGGTGCCGTCATAACCCCGGTCGGCGGCGTCACGCCCGAGGGCCAGCCGCAGCTCATGGTCAAGGACATCCCGCCGCAGGGCGAGCCGAAGATCGACCAGCCGCGCATCTACTACGGCGAGCTCACCAACGACTACGTGATCGTCGACACCGGCATGGAGGAGTTCGACTACCCGCAGGAGGTCGCGGACGCGCGCACGCGCTATTCCGGCGGTGGGGGTGTCGGCATCAGCTCGCTGTGGGACCGCCTCCTTTTCACAGTCCGTTTCGGCGAGACGAACCTGCTCGTGAGCGACCAGATCCGATCCGAGAGCCGCCTCCTGTTCCACCGCAACATCGGAGAGCGTCAACGGCTCATCGCGCCGTTCCTCGAGTACGACCACGACCCGTATCTCGTCGTCGCCGATGGCAAGCTCTGGTGGATCAACGACGCGTACACCGTCGGGGACCGTTACCCGTACAGCGAGCGCTTCGAGAACCTCGTGCGCGGTGGCACGCAGGTGGCGGACGGGAACCTCAACTACATCCGGAACAGCGTGAAGGTCGTCACGAACGCCTACGACGGGTCCGTCGCCTACTACGTGATCGACGAGACCGATCCCGTCGTGCGCACGCTCCGCGCGATCTATCCGAGCCTGTTCAAGTCGCTCGCCGACATGCCGCAGACCCTCAAGGACCACCTGCGCTATCCCGAGGACCTCTTCTCGATCCAGGCGCAGGTCTTTGCGATCTACCACATGACCGACATCGACAACTTCTACAACCGCGCCGACGCGTGGCGGATCGCGAACAAGGTGCTGGAGCAAGGTCAGGCCAAGGCGCCGATCGAGCCGTACTACGTCACGACGAAGCTGCCAGGTTCGGATCGCAAGGAGTTCATCCTCTTCGTTCCGATGACCCCGGCCGGCGGTGCGCGCGACAACATGGTCGCGTGGATCGCGGGCCGCGCGGATGCGCCCGACTACGGCAAGCTGCGCGTGCTCCGCTTCCCGCAGGACCGGCAGATCTTCGGTCCGCTGCAGATCGAAGGCATCATCGACAGCGACGCGACCATCAAGCAACAGCTCACGCTGCTCTGCCCGCAGGGCGGTGGGTCGACGTGCTTCCGCGGGAACCTACTCGTGCTTC
>DATEZK010000390.1:0-7028 GCA_035255665.1 Candidatus Limnocylindria bacterium | reverse complement strand
CCGAGTACACGAGCGCACCTTTGACCATCTGCGTGAGGGTGCGGTCGACCAGTCGTGCCGAACGGACGCTGCCGATCTGCGCGGGGTCCTGCGCGTGGAACACCGCCGCGAGCCGCGTGACGCCGCCCTCGACGATGATCTCGAAGACCATGTCCGCCTGATTGATGCTGTAGTGCGGCCGGGCGGCGGGGGCATTGTCGATCTTGATCAGCAGCGGCTTGCGATCCAGCGCGGCGCCGTTCGCGGCCGGTAGGCCGCTCAGCGGCCAGCATTGCTCGCACGGCGCCGCGGGATCAACCACACGCGGTGTCGAGCTTGCGACCGCGACGGGCGAGGTCGGCGACGGGGAGGACTCGATGGTCTTCGGGCCCCCGCAGGCCGCGACGGTGATCGTCGCCGCGAGCAGGAATCCGAGTCCCTTGATGCGGGCGAGATTTACATGCATGACCTCGACTCTAAATGAGCGGCCGAGCACGCGTCATGCAGCGGCGGCATTTGGGAGGTGCGTCATGCCACAGAAAGCGTGGACCGCGAAGCGCGAGCGGCAGTATGAGCACATCAAGAAGAACGAGAAAGAGAGAGGTCGCTCGGAAGACACCGCTGAGCGCATCGCCGCCGCGACCGTGAATCGCACGCGCACCGCGAAGGGCGAGACAAAGGAGCGCAAGTCGCCGACCGAACGAAAGCGCGCGCAGCGCGCGGCGTCGTCGGCGAGTCGCAGGGCCGCGAAGCGCTAGCCCCGAGCGCGCCGTGCCGACCAGTCACGGCCGGCACGACGTGCGCTCGAACGCTCGCTTGGGTTACGGGGTCGGGAGAGTGATGAACGGCGTGGCGCCGCCTCCGGTCACTTGCGGCATCTTCCCGTCCCACTTGTCGACCGCGAGGAACTGGACGTAGATGTCGCTGAGGGTCCGCTGCTGCAATGCCTGCGCCTCCGCCGCGGCCTTGGCGCGTGTGAGCACGGCCGAGGCGTCACCTTGCGCGGCGATCACGCGCGTGTCGGCTTCGACCTTGGCGCGCTGCTGCTCGTTCAGCGATTGCTGCACGCGCTGAGCCGCGACCTGCTTGGCCTCGATGGCGTCGTTGAACGCGCGCGAGAACTCGAAGGTCACGATGTTGAGCTCGTCGACGATGACGTTGAATGCGCCGAGACGCTCCCGAAGGAAGCCGCGTGCTCGGTTCTTGACTTCCTCACGCTGCGTGATGAGCTCCTCGGCGGTGAACTGCGCGGTCGTGAACTTGAAGGCCTCCTGGATCGCCGGGTCGACGATCCGCGACTTGTACTGCGGACCGATCTCGCGATACACGGTGGAGGCGTGCAGCGCGTCGAGGTGGTAGTTCAGCGCGATGGTGGACTTGACCTCCTGCAGGTCCTTCGACGCCGCCGCGGCGTCGACCTGCTCCTTCTGGGTGCGGACGTCCGCGATCCACACGCTCTCGGCGAAGGGGATCTTGTAGTTGAGCCCCTGGTCGAAGCGAGCGCCGGTGACCGCGCCGAAGCGCGTGACGACGCCCACGTGACCGGCGTCCACGATGACCGCGGTGTTCGCGAGCGCGGCCAGCGCGATGCCGGCGATCGGGATCGCGTAGACCGCGGCGGGTAGTGGTGGCTTGCCGCTGGCCTTGAGCGACAGGCTGGTGATCCAGAGCGCGACGAGCACAAGGATGGGCACCGCGAGCGAAATGGTCTCGAGCATCTCCCAACTCTCCTGAACCCGACGGTTGACCTCGGGTCCGGCCGCCGCCACGTGCGTCGGCCCTCCAGGGCTTCCCCGGCCGCTCGACCTTACACCGGTCGAGTTGGCGGGCATACCATCGTCGCGTGGTGATGGGCGTATGAGCTACAGGCAGGAGCCCGGGCAGCCACCCACCCAGCCTCCGATCGAACCCGAGCCCGAGCCGGTGAGCGACGTCGTTGTCGTGCCCCGTCAGAAGCGCGCGTCCGTTTGGGGGACGCCAGCAGGGATCTTTGTCGGCGTGCTCGTCCTCGCGCTGATCACGTTCGGCACGTCGGTCGCGCTGCTCACTCGAGTCGGCGTGGTCGCCTCGCCCGACGACGATGATGTGATCGTCACGATCGCGCCGACCCGAGCCGCGACCGCGGCCCCCGCCACGATTCGTGTCACAGCCGGCCCCGGCCTCGCGGAGCGCATGGACAACGGCGGGTACCGCGTCTCGTTCACCTGGACGCTGGAGGGAGCACGAGAGGGTGACAGCGCGCTACTGCGATTCTCGATGGGGAGCCGTGTCGTCTCCGAACAGCGCGGCACGCTCGATCCAAACGTCTTCTCCGCGTCGACCGGCAGGTTCACGGTCACCACCGCGCAGGAATGCACGGCGGACGGCTGGACCGCGGAGATCGTCTCGATCCGCAACCTGACGCCGGTGGGCGAAGCAACGTCGCGTGCCGCCGGCGTGACCTGTCGCTGAGCGGGGGATCGCTTTCTGACGCGCCAGCCTGTATGCTGACTTAAGAAAATCACTCGGGTCCTTCAAGAAACAGCTGGCGAAACGCGTCACTGACGGCGAGCCGAGTCACATTTCGGCTCGCTTTTTTGTTGCCCGCAAAGGAAAACAGTTGATCTCGCTTACCCCCGACCTCGACCGCGCTGTGAAACAGCTCGGCTGGACCACTTTCACGCCAGTTCAAGAGCTCGCGATACCGCCGCTCCGCGCCGGGCGCGATGTCTTTGCCCAGGCGCAGACCGGCACCGGCAAGACCGGGGCCTTCGCACTGCCGATCCTCGAGCGCATCGAAGGACGCGCCGGCGCCCCATTCACACTCGTGATCGTTCCCACGCGTGAGCTCGGTCAACAGGTCGCCCGCGACATCGAGAAGCTCGGTCGCTTCCGCAACGCGCGCGTCGTCGCCGTCTACGGCGGCGTCGGTTACCGCGCGCAGGAAGACGCACTTCGTCGCGGCGCGCATGTCGTCGTCGGGACGCCGGGCCGCCTCATCGACCTGGCCTCGCGCCGCACGCTCGACCTTTCCCGGATCAAGATCCTCGTGCTCGACGAGGCCGACCGGCTGCTCGACCTGGGGTTCGCGCCCGACATCGCGCGCATCGTCGCGCTCCTCAAGGGTCCGCGGCAGACCGCGCTGTTCTCCGCGACGCTGACGAACGACGTTCGCGCCGTCGCGCGCCGCTACACGAAGGATCCCGTCAGCGTGACGATCAAGCCCGAGGAACCGACGGTCGCGGCGATCGATCAGGCCTGGATCCAGGTGCGCGAGTCCGACAAGGTCGCCGCGCTACACGAGATCCTGCGGCGTGACGACGTTGTGAAAACGCTGGTCTTCCGGCGCACGAAGCACGGCTCCGACAAGCTCGTGAAGGCGCTGGCGAATCTCGGCAGTCCCGCGCGGGCTCTCCACGGCAACGTGGGCCAGCACGAGCGCGAACGCGTGCTCGAGGGATTCCGCAGCGGCCGTATTCCGACGCTCGTCGCGACGAATCTCGCGGCGCGTGGCATCCACGTCGACGACATCGGTCACGTGGTGAACTTCGACTTCCCCGAGGACGCCGAGACCTTCGTGCACCGCACTGGCCGCACCGGTCGCGCGGGGCGACGTGGTGTCGCGTTCACGTTCGTGAACGAGACGCAGCACGCGGCCTTCGCGGACCTGCGGCGTCGCTCGAAGGTGCCGTTCCGTCAGGAGCGGCTCGGCCAGCGGCCGACGGCGCGCGCTTCCTAGTGGAACGCGTCTAGCAGCGCGTGGTCAGCGTGCGAGCGTGAACAGCGTCATTCGCCGGGCGCCACTCGCGCGCTCGGACCACATGAAGCCGCCGTCGACGGCGATCGGAAGGGCCGCCCCACCCGTAGTCGTGGGCTCGAGCAAATCTCGCTCAACCCAAGCATCGGTGTCGAACACTTTCGTGGTCGTGCGCAGACCGTCGGAACAGCTCCAGGCGAAGTAGCTCGCGTTTCCACTGAACTGCCCATTGCAGTAAGCCGCGGTCAGTGTCTTCTCCCGCAGCTCACCGGACTCAACGTTGACCGCGCGAAAGATCGCGGCGGTCGGAGAGTCCGGCTTCGCGTCTGGCTCTCCGCGCATCGGCGGGTTGTCGATCCAACCGATCCAGGCGCCAGAGCGCGCCGCAACGCCTCGGCCGCTGCTCTGCGTGGGCGCCAGCATCTGCGCGAGGCTTCGCTCGCTCCCGCTTGCGAGATCACGGATGCGGAGGTCGTCACGCTCGGTCCCGCCGACGATATAGACGAGCCAACGCGTGTCGATCGAGACCGGCTGGATCCATTCCCGCGAGCGTCCGATCGTGACCGGCGATCCGATTGCGTCCAGCCTTGCGACACGGAGCTCGCCTTCTGTCTTTCCGTCAGCCAGTTCATTCACACGCGTCCACGCGACTCGGTCCGAGCCGAGCGCGATCGCGGGACCGGGCCCTCGTGGTCCGCCGCCTCCACCGCGGAAAGTCTTCGCGCTGAGGGCGTAATGATCGATCTTGGTCGACGCGCCTGTGTCGAGGTCGACAAGCACGAAGGTGCCGTCGTGTGCTCCGCCCGACATGATCTCCTGTCGGGACTCGACGAAGGCGATCCGTCCGCTGACGGCTGTCGCGAGCATGAACGCCGCATCACTCTGGAAGATCACGCGCCACGGTCCGCTTGGTGGGGACGCGCGCAGGATCTTCGAAAGGTACGGAGCCGGTCCTCGCTGCGACGCACGCACGACCAGCGCACCACGATCGGCGAAGAAGTCGACCATCTCAGGATCGCTGGCGGTGATCGTGAACAGCGTGCCGGGCACGAGCGGTGCCGCGGTCCGCGTGATGATGGGTGCGGCCGAGGTCGTCGGAGTCGGAGTCGCCGAAACGCCGGCGGAGCTGCAGCCGACCGTGAGCGCCACCGTGCATAGCGCGACGAGCCACGTCCACCCGCTCATACCTCTCTCGTGCCGGTTCCGCAGCGCTGTACTGAGCGTCACATACGCACTATCTGCCTAGCGATAAGTCCGGCGATGACGAAAGCGTCATTTGCATCCGACGCGTGCGTCACACGAAATCGACGCTCAGAAACGTCCGACTGCGGCTCGCTCGCACGTCTACTAGTAGCCTCAGCGCCGTGATGACCGCCGACGAGCTCATCTTCGTCCCGGGCATCGGGTTCCGACCGTCAGCGAGCGCGACGTTGCCGACGCCCGTCAGCGCCGAGCGTGGCGAGTGGAGCGTGACGATCGAGCGGTTCATGCGCAGCTCCGAGAAGACCGAACTCGTCTTCTCGCTGACGGGACCGGGAGGCTCGCCGCTGGACGGCAGGCATTTTGTGGCGCCACAGCCGCCGCCCTGGATGCATCTTCCGATCTCGCTCCGCCACGCCGGCGGCACGATCGAGCTGACAAACGAAGGCCGCCAGGGTCCCAGTGGAATGTCCGCCCGGCCCGGTACCCACTTACGCACGATCCACCCGACCGTTCGCTTTCCGCCGCTGCCACCGGGCACGATGGAGCTCGAGGTCGTCTTCGACGGCGCGCCCGGGAACTGGGCCGTGCCGATCACGTTGACCTCGAGCACGCAGTACGGCCTTCCAGCCAAGTCCATCGAGGTCGCGGACAGCCATCACGGCGTGACCCTCACCTCGCGAGGCGTTGCGCGGAGCGACACCACGACCGCGGTGGACATCTACGCGAGCCTCGAGCCGACACCGGAGCCCCGTTTCATGCGATCACTGGGCGTGAAACGACACATGCGCGGCGACGAACCGCAGTTCACCCTAAGCGATGACACCGGCCGCGAAGTCCGCGAGTTCGCCGTCTTCGACGATGAGGTCGCGAGCGGCCGAGAGCTCCACCAGGTGCTCGTTTTCCCAGAGCTGGACGCGAGCGCAACGCGGTGCGTCCTCACGATCCCGGATGTCGTGCTTGCCGAACACAACGGGACCTGGACGACGCTGGCGGTGCCGTCCGAGAGCACCGTTCGCTTCGGAACGTTTGACGTTCGCGCGACCGTGACCAAGGTGCAGTCGCGCCGAGGTCCCGCTGTGCGCGTGTTCCTCGACGACGGCGGCTGGCGCGACGACCGACGCCTGCTGTACCCCGAGACGGTCAGGGTAAATAACCGCCACGGCGGCATCGGTTGGGAAGGTTCGGTGCCCGCGGGAGAGCCGAGCGGCGTCAATGCTGAGAATCCCGAGGACGATGCTCGCGAGGTCATGCTCGAGAGCCCGGTCGTTCGATTGCGCGGACCGTGGCGCCTCGAACTGGAGCTGTAGCGGAAGACTCGTCGCCGGAGCGGGAGACGCGATTCGAACGCGCGACCTACTGCTTGGAAGGCAGTCGCTCTGCCAAACTGAGCTACTCCCGCGTCACGCCGCCATCCGCCGTTTGTATGTGCGGTCGCGGTGACAGTTAGCGCAAACGATATCGCACTTCGCGACCTCGGCCAGAAGCGTGGCGTGTGCGAGCGTGCGGCTACGACTGATCACGAACTTCTTCGTGGCAGGCTCACGATGATCGAACTGCATTACGCAGGGCGGGAATCTCCTGCCGCAGTCGAGACATGGGACATCGCGCAACGCGTCCAGCATCTTGGCGCTGGCGCGCCAGTGAGCGCGCTTCCGCGCGATGTAGGGTGATGTACCCGGAGTCCACTCCTCTGGCGTCAATCGGCGGCGACGTTCTAGAAGGGCGGCGTATGTCCTCAGTGCGTGGCAGTTCGCACAGACGACGTCGCACTTCTCGACCTCAGCAATCAACTTCTCACGCGATTTGAGAAGGGCATGACCGCCGGCGAGCATGAACGATTTCTTGCTGGGGTCGCGGTGGTCGAAGTCCATCATGTGCGGCGGAAACATCTCTCGGCAGTCGTCACACGGGATTCGCCGCAGATCCCGAAGCCATTTGAGTGTTTCTGCTTGGCGCTTCTTCACACGAGCCAACTCGGCTTCGCGATTCTTCGCGTAGTAGTTCACGTTGTACGGGCGCTGCGGTTGGGTGCTGGGCATGGAAACGCATAATAGAACAACCGTTCTATACGCGCAAGCGAGCAACGAGCGCAGCCGGGCGCGACTATCCA
>DATEZK010000389.1:0-3793 GCA_035255665.1 Candidatus Limnocylindria bacterium | reverse complement strand
TCGCTGCCGGGCCGCTTCGGCTACGGGTGCCAGCGACGAGCCTGCGGCCGGCGCAGGCGGCACAGGAGCCTCTGCGCTCGACCCGACCGATAGTGGAAGGCTCCGCGCCGTCCGTATCGCTGCAGCTCGACCTGCGCGGCGCGCGCGCCGAGGAGGCACTCGAGGTGCTCGACCGCTACCTCAACGACGCGGCGGTCGCGGGTGTGGACCGCCTACGGATCGTGCACGGGAAGGGGACCGGCGCGCTGCGGACGGCGGTACGCGAAGTGTTAGCGCGGCATCCGCTGGTGCGTGGCCACGAGCCCGCCGGCGCCGCGGAGGGCGGCGACGGCGCGACGATCGTCCGGCTCTAGCGGCGGACCGGCGAAGCCGGCGGCGGCGCGGTGCGACGCGGCGTCGGAACGGGCTGCACGCTTTCGCTCTTCCTCAGCAGCGATCCGCCATCGCCCTGCATCGCTTGCGGCATCGCCCGGGTCGTGGCCTGCGCGCGCTGCGTGGGCAGGCTGCTGGGCGGCAGGATCGTCTTCGTGTTCGGCCAGAACTTCGCCTCTGGCAGGTGCGTGGTCTCGTCGGCGGTGAGCTTACGAATCTCCGACTTGCCGCCCGACCTGCGCAGCTCGACACCCGATGTCGTCGAGTCGCTCGCGGCCGCGCTGGTCACCGTCACGGGCTCCTCGCCTTTGTCACTCACAGTGGTCGTCACGATCACGGGCGCACCCGCCGACGCACCGACGGTCGTCGAGAACACGCCCTCGGGCACGTTCGGCAGCGTGATGACGATGGCGCCGTCCTCCATGCGCACGCGCGCACCCGGTGTCTGTGCGATGACCTTGCCGTTCTTCATGCCGTTCGCGCGACCGAGGGGATCGACGACGATCGAGCTCTCACTCACCGCCGAAACGGTCACGACGCGGTTGGCCTCGGCAGCCGAGCGCAGCGGCTCGGGAGCCGAGTTCGCGCGCACGGTCGCGGTCTGATCGGCGCCCACAAGGACCTCGCTCGACCCAGCGGCGTCCGCGGTCGCGACGCGACCCTCCGTCGTGGTCACGGTCGTCGTCGGGCCGGCAGCGCCATCTTCGACAGCGACCTCGAACGTGGTGCCGCGCACCGAGGCGGTCGCGGCGGGCGTCCTCACTTCGTAGCGCGAGTCCGCGGTCGTGAGATGCGTGACGACGTGCCAGCTGCGACCGAGCGACTGCGCGAGCTGCACGATGGTGGATCCGCCGCGCATCGCAGCCTCTTCGATCGTGATGTCACTCGCGGGCTCGAGCTCCACGGTCGAGCCTTCGAAGAGCGTGATGACGGCACGCGCGTCGCTACTTGTGCGAACGGTGCTGCCGACGTAGAGGATCGCGCCGTCCGCAGCGGATGAGAAGCTGCTCGCGCCGAAGCGCATGAGCACGTCACCCGAGATCACGGTGAGCACGGCGGCGGCCTGTGCCTGGGTGGGCGCCTTCACCTGCGTCTGTGCTTGCGTCTGCGCTGCGACAGGTGCTCCGCCGACGCCGAGGACCATCGCAAGGCAAAGAGACAGGCAACAGACGAGCACGGTCGCGCGGGTTGTGCGCCCCACGACCGATTAACGAGCGACCCGAATGCCCGGGTAGCGGCCGAGTCAGGGCCAGCCGTGTCAAAGACGCGTCAACGGGGTATCTGCGGGCGGCACCCTAACTAAATCGACTAGTTGCCGTACTCAGAACGGTCGAATCCGTACCGCTGAGCGGGCAGATCGCCACCGTTACAGATCGCACCGCGAAATCCCGGATCGCCATCGTTACGTGGCACATTTGTCTCACCGATCGACGCGACGCATCGCCACATTCGTCGCGGAGAGCGCGCGCGCGAGGCGCCCGTCATCCTCGCGGCGCAGGCCCGCGTCGGCGAGCTCGCGTCGCAGCGCCGCGTGATAACCCGATCCATCCGGAGGCGACCACCGCACCGCGGATCCATCTTCCGCGCGCGCCTCACCGACCGCGTTACCCCGATACAGGTGCACGAGGGCGCGAAAGTCCTCGGTGCTCTCGTCCACTTCATAGGTCGCGACGTGCGCGAGCTGCGTGAGCTCACATCCTGTCTCTTCACGCGTCTCACGCCGCACGGCATCCTCCGGCGACTCGCCGTCCTCGACGCCGCCGCCGGGGAGGAGCCACGCGCCGGCGAACGGACCACCGCGCTGACGGACCAGGAGCACACGTCCGCTCGCGTCGACGCACGCGACGATCGCGCCGACGCGTCGTGTCACGGAGTGCGGGTCGGACTTGGTGCGACGGTGCGGCCGGACGGGAACGGCGGTAGCGTCAGCGACGGGACGACGAATGGCGTCCCGCTCGGCCTCACCGTCGGCCCCGGGGTGAACCCGGTCGATGGCGACGGAGAGGGTGAGGGCGACGGCGATGGCGAGAAGGTCGGGCATGGTTCCGAGCTGATCAGGTTCCAGCTGTAGCGGCCGTAGC
Organism: Candidatus Limnocylindria bacterium; assembly: GCA_035255665.1. Classification (GTDB taxonomy): domain Bacteria; phylum Chloroflexota; class Limnocylindria; order P2-11E; family P2-11E; genus CF-39. The sequence continues at coordinate 1,340 of DATEZK010000389.1, read as the reverse complement.
TGTGAGCGCCCGCGTTCGCCGCCCTGATCCACGCATCCGTGTACTTCTGCCACACGTTCCCGGGCGCACGCTCCTGCGGCTTGAGAGCGACCCTGCGCGTGCCGTCGGCACCGGGGCACCCTTCGACCCACCAGTTGTCGGCCTGGGTCGGAACGGTGCCGCGCACGAAGAACTCGGTCGTCGAGAAGGGTGAGAGGTTCGAGGGAAGAAGGCCCGAGCCGTAACCGCCGAACGCACCGGGCGCGGCGACGACGCTGGCCTGAACGATGTTCGCCGGCCGCTCCCAATCGGAGACCGGCACGCCGTCGAGGACCTCTTTCATGTAGTCGCGCCACAGCTGGCCGGGACCCATCGCGCTGCTGAAGTCGCGCGCGCTCATGCGCTCGTTGTTGCTGTTGCCCATCCAGATGCCGGTCACGAGGGTGGGGACGTACCCAACGCTATACACGTCCTTCAGCTCGTCCGTCGTCCCGGTCTTGAGAGCTGCCGGACGGCCGATGTTCGTCCACGAGCCGAAGATGAAGTCGCGCGACGGCTGTGTCGTGTCCTTGAGAATGTCATTCATGATCCACGCGACGCCCTGGTCGAGAACACGCTTCTGCTCGTAGTCCTTGTGCTCCCAGACGACCTTGCCGCTGGCGTCCTCGACCTTGAGGATGTAGGTCGGCGTGACGCGGACGCCCATGTTGGCGAGAACGCCGTAGGCGCCGGCCATGTCGACGAGCTTCACTTCCTTGGAGCCGAGGGTGAACGCGAGCCCCAGCTGAGTGGGGTCCATGTTCGCGGTGATGCCCATGTCTCGCGCGGTCTGGATCGTGTCCGGGATGCCGCTGTACTGGTCGAGGAACTTCACAGCCGGCACGTTGCGCGATTCGCGGATCGCCTGGCGCATGGTGACGGGCCCGTGGTACTGGAGGTCCGCGTTCTCGGGGCAGTAACCGCACGCCGCGGGGTTCATGCGCGCTGGATCGGCCCGCCCGGTGAAGTCAGTACGCGCGTCGACCACCACGGTCGCGGCGGTCGCGCCCTTCTTGAGCGCGGTGACGTAGTTGAACATCTTGAACGCGGATCCCGGCTGTCGCTCACCGATGCCCGCGACGTCGTACTGTCCCTGGACCCTCGGGTCGTCGCGGTTGTAGTAATCGACGGAGCCGACGTAGGAAACGACCTCGCCGTTGCGCGGGTCGATCGAGACCAGGGCCGCGTTCCAGACATTGCTGTCGTGCAGTGCCTCCACCCACTCGCGCACCTGGCGCTCGGCGATCTCCTGCCTCTTGCTGTCGAGCGTCGTGGTGACGCGGTAGCCACCGCGCGTGACCGCTGACTCGTCGCCGCCCAGG
>DATEZK010000388.1:0-6692 GCA_035255665.1 Candidatus Limnocylindria bacterium | reverse complement strand
GCGTGCGCACTCCGTCCCACTTCGGTTCGAACGCGAAGTCCGGGGAGTCGAACGGCTCGTCCGCGGTGATCGCGAGCATCGGCTCGATCCTCGCGTCGAGCGGATGGTCCTTGACGACCGGGCCGTGTTTGATCATCAGCCAGTCGCGACCCTCGTTCTGCTTCGTCTTCACCAGGACCCACTCGCCCTCGAGACGCTTGCCGTGGAACGCGACCTTGTACTCGTTCTCGCTGTCCTTGATCAGGTCGTACGTTCCCTGGTCCCAGATCGACATGGTGCCGGCGCCGTAGCCGTCGGGGATGACACCGGAGAAGTCGAGGTACTCGATCGGGTGGTCCTCGGTGTGAACGGCGAGCCGGCGTTTGCCGCCTTCGAGCGGCGGTCCCTGCGGCACCGCCCACGACGCGAGGATGCCGCGCATCTCGAGGCGCACGTCCCAATGCAGACGCGTCGCGTGGTGCCGGTGCACCACATAGCGCCGGGTAGGCTCGGTCTTCGGGCGCTGGCCTTTCGGCTCCGGCGTCCGCTTGAAGTCGCGTTTGCGCTGGTATTCCTCGAGGCTCACGCTTACTGCTCCAGCCAATTCTCCGGGAGGTGCCATGGTGCCGTCCGCGTTCGGCTCGCTCGTCGACTCGTTCCTGAAAGAGGAGTACGAGGACTCTCCCACACTCGCGTCCAGCCTCGGCCTGACCGAGTACGACGAGCGCCTCGACGACACCAGCGCGGCGGCCTACGAGCGGCGCCGTCTCTCCGACCTGTCCTGGCTCGGACGGTTCCGCGCCGTCGCCGATGACGGTCTGGCGCCGGCGGAGCGCATCGACCGGGACCTCCTCGTCTCGGTCCTGCGTGGTCGCGAGCTCTACCAGCCGCTCGAGATGTGGAAGCGCCAACCGAACTACTACCTGAACCCGGGACTCAACGGCGTGTTCTCGCTCTTCCTCCACCGGCTGCGCCCGGAGCGCGAGCTGGCCGATGCCGCGGCGAAGAGGCTGGACGGCGTGCCGACCAACATCCGCGACGGCGTCGCGAATCTCGACTTCCTGCTGACCCCGCGTGTGTACCTCGAGCGCGCGCTCGGGCAGGCCAAGGCGGCGGCGCGCTACGCGCGCGAGCTCGTGCCGGCCGAGGTGAAGGACGCGTCATCGAAGCAGCGTCTGACCGAAGCAGGCGCGAGGGCCGCGAAGGCGTTCGACGAGTTCGCGGCGTATCTCGAGTCGAACAAGGACCGCGCGAAGGGCGATTGGGCGGTCGGCGAGGAGCTCTACAGCGCGCTGCTGCGCGAGAAGGAGCTCCTGCCGTTCGGCGCCGCCGAGCTGCGCGAGCGCGGGCGCGAGCAACACGAGCTTCTGTCCACCGAAGCGAACCGGATCGCGACCGAGATCGACGGCTCGGGCGACTGGGCGAAGACGTGCGACCGGCTCAACAAGATCCACGCGCCGACACCCGAGGCGATGCGCGACGAGTACGAAGAGTGGACCGAGCGCGCGCGGTCGTTCCTACGCGACACCGGGCTCGTGACGCTGCCGCCGGGTGAGAAGTGCAGCGTCGAGCCCTCGCCACCGTTCCAGCGGCCCGTGCTCGCGGTCGCGTCGTACCAGCGTCCTCCGGCGTTCCGCGACACGCTCCACGGCCACTTCTTCGTTCCCTATCCGCCAGACGGCACGCCACCCGACGAGGTGCAGAAGCGGCTCGAGGGCAACTGCAGCGCCGGCATCCCAACGACGGCGGTGCACGAGGCGTATCCCGGTCACCACTGGCACCTCGTGATGGCGAAGTCCAACCCGTCGCACGCGCGGCGCATCTTCGGGACGGCGTACTTCAGCGAGGGCTGGGCCCTCTACGCCGAGCGCGTCATGCGCGAGCAGGGCTTCTTCACCGATCCAAAGCACCTGCTCTACCAGTACGAGGCCACGATCTTCCGCGCGGCGCGCATCGTCGTGGACACGAGCCTGCACATGGGTGAGATGACGTTCGACGAGGCGGTGCGCTTCATGGTGGAGAAGGGGAATCTCACCGAGCCCAACGCGCGCGCCGAGGTCGGCCGGTATTGCAGCTGGCCGACGCAGGCCTCGAGCTACCTCACCGGCATGCTGGAGATCATCGACATCCGAACGCGCTGGCTCGCAAGACGTGGGAAGTCGGATCGCCCGGCGCTCCGCGAGTTCCACGACGCGATCACGTCCGCCGGGATGTTGCCGACATCACTCGCGGAGAAGGCGATCGCGACGTGAGCGCAGACCCCGACTACGTTCGCGCCAACGACGACAGCCGCGCTCGACTGCGCACCATCGTCGAGCGGCTCGACCGCACGCAGCTCACGCAGAGCCCGATGCCTGGCTGGTCCGTATCGGCCTTGCTCGCGCACCTCGCGTTCTGGGATCGGTTCAACGTGCAGCGCTGGCGCAGCAGACTCGCGGGGACGCAGTTGCCCGCTCTCGATGTGCTCGATGACCTCATCAACGACTCGGCGTTACCCGCGTGGACTGCGCTGCCGCCGGAGGTCGCCGCGCGCGACGTGCTCGCCAGCGCGGAGGAAGGCGACGCGTTCGTCGCCGGGCTCACGCCGGAGATCACCTCGCGCTGGCTCGAGGAGGGTCGGCCGCGCTCGTTCTATCGAAGCGAGCACCGTCGCGAGCATCTGGATGAGATCGAGCGCGCGCTCGCGCGCTGAAGCCGAACCAAGCATCCGAGCGCTGCCTGGCTGCGCGCTGCTAGACCATTCCCCTAAATGAGAACGCTCGATCCGCTGCTCGCCGCGCTCGCGATCCCGGTCGGCATCGCGCTCATCGTCCTGGCGCGCTGGGCGTCGCGGCACCGCGGTTCGCGGGCGGACACATGGCTCGCGCTGCGCGTCGGCGACGTGCTCTTCACGGAGATGCTCGGCGCTTTCCTCGTCGCGTACGCGATCGGTGACATCTTCGCGACTGACGACGAGCCGGGCGCGCCACGCCGCGTCGGATTCGGCCGGTTCGGTGGCCGGTTCGGCGGAGCAGGCGCGCTGCCGCTGCCACTCATGCTCGGCATCTTCGCGGCGGGTGTCGCCGCGGTCGCGCGCATCGACTTCGGCGCCTTCTTCTTGCGCAGCCGCCCCGCTGCGGATGAATCCGAATACATCGGGATCAGGGGACGTGTGATCGCACACATCCCCGCCGGCGGGGTCGGCGAGATCGCGATGCCCGATGCCAGAGGGAACGTGACCTCCGTCATCGCCACGGCCGAAACGGACATCACTGTCGGAGTCCCAGTCACCGTTACCGGAATCCGGGGCCGCCAGGTGGTCGTCACCCGGGCCGACGGCCCTTGACACGACCCGTTACGCTTCGCGCGGCAAGCCGCGCGCAAAAAGCAGAACAAGTGGGGGGTGTCGCCGATGCCTCGTTCGATCTGGCGAGGAGTCATGAGCTTCGGGATGGTGGCCATTCCGGTGCGCCTGTATCTGGCGACGGAGAGCTCGAGCAAGGTCTCGTTCAATCTCCTCTGCCCTGAGCACAAGGCGCGCATCAAGAACAAGCGCTGGTGCCCGGAGGGCGATCACGAGGTCGCGTGGGGCGATGTCGTGAAGGGTTACGAGTACGAGAAGGGCAGCTTCGTCGAGCTGACCGATGAGGATCTCGAGAAGGTCCCGCTGCACAGCAGCAAGGCGATCGACATCGCGGGATTCATCGAGGACAAGGAGCTCCCCGGCGAGCTCTATTACCAGTCCGCGTATTACCTCGAGCCCGAGAAATCAGCGGCGAAGCCGTATGCGCTGCTGAAGGAGACGCTCGAGAAGACGGAACGGGTCGCCATCGCGAAGTTCGCGCTCCGCGATCGCGAACGACTGGTGTCGGTGCGATCGCACGACGGCAGTCTGGTGATGAACACGCTGCACTGGCCGGATGAGATCCGTTCGACAGAGGAGCTTGAGCTCCCGGATGACGTGAAGGTGAGCCCGGCCGAGTTGAAGATGGCGGAGAACCTCGTCGGCATGATGGCGATGAAGTTCGAGCCCGACGAGTTCAAGGACGAATACAAGAAGGCGGTCATGGAGGTCGTCGAGGCCAAGATCGAGAAGCGCCAGGTCATCGAAGCCCCCGAGCCGGAGGCCGAGACCACGGTCGTCGATCTCATGTCCGCGCTCAAGGCGTCGGTCGAGAAAGCGAAGAAGGGCGAGACCGCGCGCGGTCGCGAGAGCCGCGGCGGCCGCGAGTCGCTTGCGTCGGCCAAGAAGACGACCGCGCGCGAGAAATCCGTGCGGAAGAAGGCGTCCTAAGCAAGGTCCGCTCGATATGCTCGGCGAGTGCGTCGTGACACGCGCTCGCCGGGCGGCGAGCACCCCACTCTCCTCGAGGTCGGCGACACGCAGGTCGCGCTCCCGCGCGACCTGGTGCCGATGCGACCGCGTCTCGCCGCCAACGCGTTCAACTCACCCGATCACCTCTTCGAGCTGAAGTGGGACGGCATCCGCGCCGTCGCCTCAATGGACCGCGGACAGCTGCGCATCGCCGACCGCTCCGGCGGTGACCTCTTGCCGCTGGTGCCGGAGCTTGCACAGATGCCGGTTCCGGAGGGCGCAGTGCTCGACGGGGAGATCGTCGTCTGCGACTCGCGCGGACGCCCGAGCTACGACCTGCTGACCGGCCGGCTCGGCCCAAAGGCCGCCAAACGCGGGCGCGGCCCGGTCTTCGTGGCGTTCGATCTCCTCTATGAAGAGCGCCGACTCCTTCTGAGCCGGCCGCTCGAGGAGCGCCGCAGGAGACTCGCCGCACTCGGCATCCGCAGCCGATCGGTCGCCGTACCCGAGCACTTGGCCGAGGACGGGGAGCCGTTCCTCGATGTCGTCGCCGAGTACGGCCTCGAGGGCATTGTCGCGAAGCGACGTGACAGCCCGTACATCCCCGGCACACGCAGCGGGGACTGGCTCAAATGCCACGTCACACCTCGCGCCGACGTTGTGCTCGGCGGGCTTGTCGAGGATGAGCGGCGCGGCGCGATCCGCGCGCTGTGCGGAATGTTCGCGGGAGACGTGCTTTCCTTCGTTGGCGAGGCCTACGTGCCACCGTATCTCGGCCGCTGGCTCGACGAGGCGACACGCGACTTCATCGCCGATGTCTCGCCGTTTGCCACCCCGCTGCCACTACGCACCGGCATGCGCTGGCTGCGTCCGCGCATCGTCGCGATCGTCGAGCACGCGGGAGAGATCGGCGAATTGCGCGACGCGCGCTTTCGCGCGCTGCGATTCGACGGCCGGCTCGACGATTGTCGCGTCGACGAGCCGATTGAGATGGAGTCCGCGCCGGCGCGCGCCGGCAACGAGCGACCGCGTCTCATCGTGCTCCACTCTCTCCCCTTCGGACCGGAGTGAGCGTGACCTGGGGGAAGCACCTTCGGACGGCAGCCCTGCTGTTGTCCCTTTCGCTCTTGTGCGGCTTTCTGGCGGCTGCCGGCAACTCCTACCACGCGGGTCGCGACTTCGAATGCTTCTATCTCGCCGGCAGGATCGCGATCGACGGAGGGGATCCGTACGATCACGCGCAGTACGACGCAGCCACCGGCCTCATCAGACCGAGGTTGGCGGACGACATCTCGTCGTGCGGCCTGCGAAACCCCTACCCACCCTGGACCACGCTCCTCTTCACCGGGCTCGCGACGTTGGGACTGCCGCTCGCGGCCACCCTGTGGGCCTCGTTACTCATCACCTCGACCGTTCTGGGGGTCGGGTGGACGTGGCAGCTCGTTGGACGGCGTCGCGTCCCGTGGCCGGTGATCGGGGCTCTCGTCGTTCTCACCGAACCCTTCATGCTCGCGCTCGCTGAGGGCCAGTTCGGTGGCCTGCACTTCGCACTTACCGCAGGAGCCGCGGTGTGGCTGCGCGAGCGCCACGGCCTGCGGGCCGGCACCGCGTTGGCCGGCCTGGCGCTGAAGCCACAGACCGCGCTCGTCTCCGGCCCGCTGCTTCTCGGGCTGGCTGTCCGGAATCGTCAGTGGCGAGTCCCCCTCGCCGCGGTCGCTGCGTTCCTCGCGGCGCTCGCGGCATCAGTCCTGATCCGCCCCGCGTGGCTCGTCGCGTGGGTGGCCGCGCCAGGCGAGCTCCGCGGGGCGGCGATCATGCGGAACACGACGTGGGATCTCGCCACGTCGCTCGGCTCGTGGGTCTTCGGCATCGCGATCATCGCGCTGTTGCTGCTCGCCGTCGTCGTGCTCTTGCGCGGGAGACGGATCGGGCAGACGGACCTCATCGGTCTGGGCATCGCGGTCTCGCTGGTCGTCGCGCCGTACGCGTGGGTGCACGACTTCATGATCCTCGCAATCCCGTGGTCGCTGACCCTGGCTCACGCGGCGGAGCTGCGACCGACACGCAGGCGCATCCTCGTGTACGCCACGCTGTTCCTCGCGGGGCTCCTGTTCTGGACATTTGAGGTCTTCATCGTGGTCGCGCCCATGGACAAGTCAGTCTTGGCGCTCATCCCGATGCTCACCACGCTGCTGCTGGCACTCGGCATCCGCTGGTCGACAGAGTCCGCTACCATTAGAAAAACCCCGGAGGTCACTTGAGGGTGCCGAAGTTTGTGTTCGTGACGGGCGGGGTCACCTCCTCTCTTGGTAAGGGCATCACCGCGGCTTCACTTGGGCGCATCCTCGCGGCGCGCGGTCTCACAGTGGCGTCGCTGAAGATGGATCCGTACCTCAACGTCGACCCCGGAACCATGTCG
>DATEZK010000387.1:0-5730 GCA_035255665.1 Candidatus Limnocylindria bacterium | reverse complement strand
TGGCCCTGGCCAACTCGGTCGCGACTCTCGCGGAGGCGGCGCTGCTGCTCGCGCTGCTGGCCCCGCGCGCGCGACTGCGGCTGGTCGGGCTCGGCTACGCCACGCTGAAGCAGGTGACCGCGGCGCTCTTCATGGGCGTCGCGATGTTCCTCTTCATCAACTTTACGAACATCCCCCTCAACCTCGCGCAGGATCCGCCGAAGCTGCTGCTGTTCGTCCAGACGCTGCTCGCCACGAGCTTCGGCGTCGGCGTCTATCTCCTCGCCGCGTACGTGATGCGCATCAGCGAGCTGCAGGAGATCATCGCCGTCGTCCAAGCGAGGCTGCGCCGAGGCAAAGCGGCGGCCTGAGCCCCGGACTGAGACCACGCTGGCACCATTCGCGGCGCGGTTTGCGGGTTGCGGACGATAGTTAACGCTACATAGAGTATCAACATGACCACGAGCGATTCCGAGCTGCACAGCCTTATCGGCCAATGGCGGGAGCGCATGGCCACGTCACCGGACGCCTGGACGGACGTGGATCTCACATTCACCCAGCTCCGCGCTCTCTTCGTTCTCGGGCGGCAGCCGCTTCGCGTCAGCGATCTTGCGAAAGCCCTTGGCATGAGCCTCGCGAGTGCGTCTGCGCTCAGCGATCGGCTCGTCCGGCAGGGTCTGGTCGCGCGGCACCCAGACCCGACCGATCGCCGTTCCGTGTTCCTCCACGTGGCTCCGTCCGGCGCGCGCGTGCTCCGACGGCTCGAGCGGGCACAGACGTCCCAGCTGGCGCGCGCGGTTCGCCAGATGAGCGATGTCGAGCGCAAGGCGCTCGCGACGACGCTGCGTGCCTTCCTTCGCGTAGGTCCGACAACGAGCGCTGGCCGACGTAAGACGGCGAGCCGCGCGAAGGTATAGACGAAGTGACCGTGTCTGACCACGTCATCGAGACGACCGCGCTGACCAAGCGCTACGGCGACGTCGTGGCCGTGAACGAGCTGACGCTGCGCGTCCCTCGTGGCGGCGTGTTCGGCTTCCTCGGGCCAAACGGCTCGGGAAAGACCACGACGATGGGGATGCTGCTCGGGCTTGTGCATGCCACGTCCGGCGCGGCCCATATCTTCGGCGACTCGGCGTTCCACCCGGCCACACTGCGCCGCGTTGGCGCGATGGTCGAGACACCGACGTTCTATCCGTACCTGTCCGGGCGCGCGAATCTCCGTTACTTCCAGGCCATCGGAAAGCGCGGCTCGCCGGCCGACATCGACCGGCTGCTGAAGCTCGTCGACCTCGGCAAGCGCGCCGACAGCAAGTTCGCGACGTACTCGCTCGGCATGAAGCAGCGCCTCGGCGTCGCCCTCGCGCTGCTCGGCGATCCGGAGCTCGTCTTTCTCGACGAGCCGACGAACGGCCTGGATCCGGCCGGTGTGGTCGAGGTCCGCGAGCTCATCCGCGAGCTCGGTACCGACGGCCGCACCGTCGTGCTGTCCAGCCACCTGCTGGCCGAGACCGAGCTCGTCTGCGACAACGTCGCCGTCCTGTCGCGAGGAAAGCTCATCGCGCAGGGAACGATCAAAGAGCTCCTCCGCGAGCGCGACGCGCTGCGTCTGCGCACGACCGACGACGCCGTCGCGCGAACCGTGCTCGGCACGCTTCCGTGGGTCGAGAGCGTCGTGCAGCAGGACGGCACCCTGTTGGTCGCGGCCCCGCAGGCCCGGGCGTGGGAGGTCGCGCGCGCTCTCTCCGACCGTCAGATCTACGTGAACGAGCTCGTGCCGGTGCACCGCACGCTAGAAGAGTTCTTCATGGAGATCACCGGGACCGATCCGAGCACCGGCAGGGAGAAGTCGTGATCGGCAACATCGGCAATCTCGCGACCTGGGAATGGTTCAAGCTGCGCCGGCGGTGGATGCTGTGGATCCTTCTCATCTTCGCGCTCCTCTTCGCGCAGCTCGCGGTGTGGGGCGCTTTCTTCTCGTACCGCAGCGTGCAGGAGACCGGGGGCGAGCTCACGGTCCCTGCCGCTCTGCAGCAGCAGGGAGGACGAATCCCGCGGACCGTCCGATGCAACGACCTGCTTTCCGGCGACGCCGCTCGGCAGCCCGCCGATCTCGACGCGCAGGTCCTCACGGGTCTGACGGCCCAGTGCCGATTGCAGCAGGCTGCCCTTCCGGCGCGTCTCGCGCGCGGCTATTCGAACTTCACGCTGCCGGGCAGCATCCCGAACGCCCTGGGCACCGTGCAGACTCTCGGTCTCATCCTGATGGCGATCCTCACCGCTTCCGCGATCGGGATCGACTACGGCGCCGGCACGCTCCGTTCGGTGCTCACACAGGGCACGGGCAGGTGGCCGTATCTCACCGCGAAGCTGATCACGCTGGCGTTCCTCGCCATGCTCGGGTTGCTCGTCGCGGTCGCGAGCGTCGCCGTAAGTAGCACCATCGCGAGCAGCCTCGCCGGTGAGGCACCGGTCGCCGCGGGCACGGCCGCGACCTGGTCGGATGCGACGAACGCGCTCTTCAAGGCGTGGGTCTCGCTCCTTCCGTACATCACCCTCACCGCGTTCGTGACGGTCGTCGCGCGCTCCTCGGCGGCCGGCATGGCCATCGGGCTCGGCTACTACTTCTTCGAGCAGCTGATCGTCGCCCTGTTCTCCAGCCTCTTCAGCTGGTTCCAGAACGTCGCCGATTTCATGCTGGTCCGGAATATCTCGGCCTGGACGGGCGCGGCCGGCGGCTTCCCCGGCACCGCCGCGCTGCCGGATGCGACGCAAGCGATCGTCGTGCTCGGCGTGTACACGCTGATCCTCGGCGGGATCGCGTTCTGGCTGTTCGAACGACGCGACGTACAGGGCGCGACGGGCGGGGGATGATCCGCCTCTAGCACCGCGCGCCGCCCGGAACCCTAGTCTGAACACGATGTCCGACCCCCAATCCCGGATCCGCAACTTCTGTGTGATCGCGCACGTCGATCACGGGAAGACGACGCTGTCCGATCGCCTCATCGAGCTCACCGGGACGGTCGCGCTGCGCCAGATGCGCGAGCAGCTGCTCGATTCGATGGAGCTGGAGCGCGAGCACGGCGTCACGATCAAGGCCCGCGCGGTGCGCATGGCGTGGAAGGCTCGCGACGGCGAGGTCTACGAGCTGAATCTGATCGACACCCCGGGTCACGTCGACTTCAACTACGAAGTGAGCCGCTCCCTCGCGGCGTGCGAGGGCGCGCTCCTACTGGTCGACGCATCGCAGGGCATCGAGGCGCAGACCCTCGCGAACGCGTACCTCGCGGTGGAGCAAGGGCTCCAGGTGATCCCGGTCATCAACAAGATCGACCTGCCGAGCATCGACCTCGATCTGGTCCGCGAGGATCTCCGGACGACGCTTGGATTCAAGGACGACGAGATCCTGCTCGCCTCGGGCAAGACCGGACAGGGCGTCGCCGACCTGCTGCACGCGGTCGTGGAGCGAGTGCCGTCACCCAAAGGCGATCCGACGGGCCCGCTGCGCGCGCTCATCTTCGACTCGCACTACGACGCATACAAAGGAGTGGTCGCGCACGTTCGCGTCGTCGACGGCGTTCTGACCGCCGACGACCGCATCCTGCCGATGGCGACACAGAAGGCGAGCGAGATGCTGGAGCTCGGCGTCTTCGCGCCGGAGCCGCGCCCGATCGCGCGACTGGCCGCGGGCGAAGTGGGTTATGCCGCGACCGGACTGAAGGCAGTCGCGGACTGCCGCGTCGGCGACACGCTCACGCTCGAGTCACGACCCGCGACGTCGCCGCTTCCCGGCTACCGCCCGGCGAAGCCGATGGTGTTCGCGGGGTTCTACCCGCAGCGCTCCGAGGATTACCCGTCGCTTCGCGAAGCGCTCGAGAAGCTGCGCCTCAACGACGCGTCGCTCATCTACGAGCCCGAGACCTCACAGGCGCTCGGGTTCGGCTTCCGCTGTGGCTTCCTCGGACTGTTCCACCTCGAGATCATCCAGCAGCGTCTCGAGCGCGAGTACGACATGGACCTGATCGCGACCTCTCCGTCGGTCGAATACCGCGTGATCACGCAGAAGGGGGCGGAGGTCGCGATCGACAACCCCGCGATGCTCCCGGACCCGGGAACGATCGAGGAGATCCGCGAGCCGTGGATGAAGACCACGGTCATCGTGCCGACCAATTACGTCGGACCGATCATGGATCTGGCGCAGGGCAAGCGCGGCACGATGCTCGAGATGACCTACGTGGACCCGACGCGCGCGATGCTCAAGTACGACATGCCGCTGTCGGAGGTCATCGTCGATTTCTACGACCAGCTGAAGAGCCGGTCACAGGGCTACGCATCGCTCGACTATGAGTTCGGCGAGTACCGCGCCGCCGATCTGGTACGGCTCGACATTCTCGTGGCCGGGACGCTCGTCGATGCCCTGTCGATCATCGTCCACCGCGAGAAGGCGCAACGCATGGGTCGCATCCTCGTCTCGAAGCTTCGCGGTCTCATCCCCAAGCAGATGTTCGACGTGCGCATCCAGGCGGCGATCGGCGGCAAGATCATCGCGAGCGAGAACGTGAGCGCGAAGCGCAAGGACGTGATCGCGAAGTGCTACGGCGGCGACATCACGCGCAAGCGAAAGCTCCTCGACAAGCAGAAGGAAGGCAAGAAGCGCATGAAGATGGTGGGGTCGGTGGAGATCCCCCAGGAGGCCTTCCTCGCGGTGCTGCGGATCAAGGACGACGAATGAAGCAACCCAAGCTGCAGTTCGACCACCCGACGCAGACGAACGCATCGACGTTCCTGCAGGCGATCATGGCGAACGACGCCGCGACGATCTGGGCCCACCTCTCGCGGGAGACACGTGGCCTGCTGGAAGGCCTGTACGCGGCGCGCGCCGGAGTGGCGCTGCACCGGGCGGCCGGCGTGGACGGCTCGTCGGGCGACGCGCGTTTGTCCGAGATCGTCGCGCCGCTCGAGGCCTCGGTCCTGTCAGCGCTCGGGGGACCCGAGAAGATCGGCGGCTACGGCGTCGCGGGAGCGCGCCTGGTCGATCGGAACAGCGCGTACGTCCTTCTGCTGCCGGACTTCGGCGATGAGCGGGTCGTGACCGAGGACGAATGGCGGCCCTCGCACCTTCTCGCGTTCGTCCACGAGTCGCGCGAGTGGCTGGTGGATCTGGGAAAGACCTCGGAGCTATCCGCCGACGCCGAGCTCCCCGATCTCCTCGGAGCGATACGCCGATGAACGGCACGTCCCTGGGGCTTTATGTCCACATCCCGTTCTGCGCGGCGCGCTGCCCGTACTGCGACTTCGCGACGGCGCCCGCCCGGAGCGCGCTTCGGTCGCGCTACCTGGACGCCCTCGACAGCGAGATCAGACGCGAGGGCGCGCGACTCGGCCGGCCGCGCGTCACGACGCTGTATTTCGGGGGCGGGACGCCCAGTCTCCTCGAGCCATCCGAGGTCGCGCGCCTGGGCGCAGCGCTCCACGCGGCATTTGACCTGCGCCCGGCCGAGGCGACGGTCGAGGCCAACCCGGCGACGCTCGATCGCGCGCGGCTGGAGGCGTGGGTGACCCTCGGGATCACGCGCCTCTCGCTCGGTGCCCAGTCCCTTTCGGCGGACGGACTTCAGGCACTCGGCCGCACCCACAGTGTCGAGGACGTGGCGCCCGCGGTAACGGCTGCGCGCTCGGTCGGCCTCGACGTCAGCCTCGACCTCATCTTCGGGTGGCCCGGCCAGAGCGTTGACGCGTGGCGGGCCGATCTTG
>DATEZK010000386.1:0-4830 GCA_035255665.1 Candidatus Limnocylindria bacterium | reverse complement strand
CGCGCTCGAAGATGTCGTGGAGCGGGTGCGGCCGGCGTAGCTGTCGGCTCGGGTCGCTGAGCCAGCGGGGCGCATCCCTCTCTCGAATCGGGCCCGCTCGTAGCGCTTCCACCCGCCCACCTGTATCGCGGGCTCGGCTCTCGTTCGGGATGCGCCCCGCTGTCTCCCGACCTGCTCTGCCACCTTCCGCAGTCCCCGTCTTCATCGCTCGCGTCGTCGCGACGCGCCATCGCGGCTCTCGACGTACGCTCTCCGCCTCATGGGGAATGAGTACGTCGGGGCCTTCTATGAGGGCTGGAGAAAGCACAACGGGCGTCTCGTCGACGCGATCCGCTCGCTCTCGGATGAGCAGCTGAAGCTGCGGGCGGCTCCGGACAAGTGGCCGATCTGGGCGATCGCCGCCCATACCGCCGGCACTCGGGTCTATTGGCTGTGCGGCGTGTTCAAGGAGAGCGGTGCGGAGACCACGCCGTTCCCCGACGCGAGTGGTTACGGCTGGGAAGACGATGAGAGCACGCCGCGAGTCGCGCACGAGCTCGTCACGGCGCTCGAGTCGTCCTGGGCGATCGTCGAGCGATGCCTCAACACGTGGACGACATCGATGCTGAACGACGAATTCAAGCGCGAGATCGGCGGAAAGACGCAGACGCACACCCGGCAGTCGGTCCTCATCCGCATGATCACGCATGACGCCTATCACTCGGGCGAGATCTCGCTGATCCTCGGCGTGAACGGGCTGCCGGAGATCGATCTATGGCGGCCCTCGCCTAGCTAAGAGCCAGCGGGCGCATCGCTCACTCGAAACGGGCCCGCTCCGTTCGCGCTCCGTACCGTCAACTTCATACCGCGGTCTCAACTCTCGTCCGCGATGCGCCCGCTGACTTTCTTCCTCCTGTCCTCCCTTCGCCGTAGCCCCTTCTCCCTGCGCGTCCTGCGGTCGCTGCGTCGTCGATCGGTCTCAGCGGTGTCGCGACTCAACTTGGGCTCTTGACAGAGTCGGGAAGTGGTGGAGAATCCCCTCGCGTGGTGAGTAGTGGGGAAGGGTGGGGCATCCTCCCCCAGGACGAGAAGGGTAATTGGAAGGTTTCTTCGCGGGCGAGTTCGCCCACTCCATGGACGACAAGGGCCGGCTCGCCATCCCGGCGAAGTTCCGCGGCCGCTTCAAAGAAGGAGCGGTCGTGACTCGTTGGGTGAGCGGTGGGGAATGCCTCGCAGTGTTCCCCGAGTCCGACTGGCTCGCCCTGAACACGGACATCGCAAAGCGCCCGCGCACCGATCCGAAGGCGACCCGCTTCCGGCACTTCATCCTTGCAGGAGCACATGAAGCGGACCCGGACGCGCAAGGGCGCCTCACCATCCCGGCGCACCTCCGCGAGTACGCGGGGCTCAAGAACGACGCCGTCGTCATCGGCAACTCCGACCACCTCGAGATCTGGGAGCCGGGACGCTGGCGGGCCAACCTCGCAACTGTCCAAAGCGAGATCGCGGACGACCTCGCGGACCTCGGGATTTGACGATGGAACTCCAGCTGGTGGTGGTGACAGGGATCACTCCGATGGGAGGCTTCATGAGCCGGTTCTCCTGGCCGAAGTACTCGCCCAGCTTGATCCCCGCGAAGGTGGCCGCTTTCTCGATGGCACGGTCGGCGCGGGTGGCCATGCAGAGGCCATCCTCGAACGCACCGGCCCCAGTGGCCGCCTCATCGGTCTCGATGTCGACCCTGCGGCGCTCAGCGAGGCCCGCCTGGTCCTCGCACGTTTCGGCGAGCGCGCGGTACTCATCCGTTCAAACTTCGCGCTTCTCGACGTCGTGGCCCGCGAGCACGGTCTCGCGCCACTCGACGGGATCCTCCTGGACCTCGGTCTCTCCTCGCTCCAGCTCGCAGACGAGCGGCGAGGCTTCAGCTTTCGCGCAGAAGGCCCGCTGGACATGCGCGCCGACCCGGACCTCAGCGTCACGGCGGCGGACATCGTGAACAGCTGGGACGAGCGCGAGCTGCGCCGTACGTTCGGCGAGCTCGGCGAGGAGACCGAGGCGGGTCGTGTCGCGGCCGCCATCGCGCGCCGCCGCACGTCCGAGCCGTTCCTCTCGGCTGACGATCTCGGTCGCTTCGTCGCGGGCGTGAAGACGCAGCGTCGGCGTGGCATCGATCCGGCGACGCGCGTCTTCCAGGCGCTGCGCATCGCGGTCAACCATGAGCTCGAGAATCTTCAGCAGGGCCTCGAGGCCGCCATGCGCGCGCTGCGCCCGGGCGGTCGCCTCGCGGTCATCTCCTTCCACTCGCTCGAGGACCGGATCACCAAGCAGTTCTTCGTCCGGGAATCGCGCGACTGCATTTGTCCTCCCCACCTCCCCACCTGCGTCTGCGGGCATCGCGCGGGCTTGCGTGTCGTTACCCGGCGTCCGCTTCGTGCGGACTCGGCGGAGGTCGCACGCAACCCGCGCGCCCGCAGCGCAGTTCTCCGCATCTCGGAGAAGATCTCCTGATCGCCGCGCAGGCGGTCAGGGCGGCGCCGATGCGCCGCCCCTTTCAGGCACGCCCGCGCGGCGGCCATGCCGTTCCGCGCCGCCGGACTGGCGCCGGTACGACCTGGGAAGTGCGCACGTTCGTCGTCGTGTCGTCGGCGATCTGCGCGGTGTTCCTCCTTGTCGTCCTCTACCTCTCGCAGGCGACCACGGTCGCGTCGAGTGGCTACGAGACGCAGCGTCTCGAGCGCGTGCGCGACGAGCTGCGTCGTCAGAACGCTCTCCTCGAAGTCGAGAGCGCGCGACTGGATTCCCCCGCGCGCATCGAGGCCGAAGCGAAGCGCCTCGGCCTGGTGCGTGCAGCAAGCGTTCCGGTAGTCCAAGCGGAGCCGATCGCCGCCAAGCGCTGACGTCGCGGGAGGCGCTGCTGGGGAGCGAGCGCCTCATCACGGAGGAAGAGTGACGGAAGGGATCTCGCCAACGCGCCTGCGTGTCCTGTTCGCCCTCTTCGCCACCGCGACGCTGCTCTTGTCACTTCGCGTCGGCTACTGGCAGACGATCGGACGGGCGGCCCTGCTCGAAGGCGCGACGAATCAGCTGCAAAGCGACCTCGCCGTCGAGGCACAGCGCGGTGTGATCCGCGACCGGAACGGTCGGGTCCTCGCGACCACGGTCGACCTGCGCTCGCTGTACGCGATCCCGAACCGCATCCCCAAGGACGATCGACCTGCGGTCGCTGCGAAGCTCGCGCCGATCCTCGCGACGCCGGCGCCGACGATCCTCACGGCCCTCAACTCCGGCGCGGAGTGGCTGTACCTGAAGCGCCGCCTGCCGGAGCCGGCCGCGCGCGCGGTCGAAGCGCTCGCGATATCCGGGCTCGGCTTCGAGCCGGAACCGAAGCGGATGTATCCGAACGACACGCTGGCCGCTCAGGTGCTCGGCTTCGTGAATGACGATGGCCTGGGTCAGTACGGCATCGAGGGCGCGTACGACAAGCTCCTGCGCGGCGTTCCCGGACGCCTGACGGTGGAGCGCGATCCGAAGGACCGCGAGCTCGCGGTCGGTCTGCGGACCGCGGTCCCGCCGAAAAATGGCGCCGACCTCGTGCTCACGCTCGACCTCGAGGTGCAGACCGCCGCCGAACGCGTGCTGCGTCGCGCGATCGAGCGCGAGAAGGCGCCGAGCGGATCGATCATCGTGCTGGATCCGCGCGATGGCGCGATCCTCGCGCTCGCGTCGTGGCCGACATTCGATCCGGCGCGCGTGTCCGTTGCCGATCCGGAAGCGCTGCGCAACCGCGCCGTGTCGTGGACCTTCGAGCCGGGCTCGACGATGAAGGCGGTGACGATCGCCGCGGGCATCGACAAGCACGTCGTCACACCGACCACCACGTATGAGGACAAAGGCTGCACGGCGATCGGCGGGCGCCGCCTCTGCAACGCGCAGGGGAAGTCGTATGGGACCACGACGGTCACGCAGATCCTCGAGCGATCGGCGAACGCCGGCGCGGTCTTTGTCGCAGCGAAGCTCGGACAGGACCCCCTCTATCAGTACCTCCGCGCATTCGGATTCGGGACCGCGACCGGGGTCGATCTTGCGGCTGAGGCCACGGGATCTGTGCGGCCGCTCGCGCAGTGGTACCCCGTCGATGTCGGCACGGTCGCGTACGGTCAGGGGATTGCGGTGACGCCGCTTCAGCTCGCGATGGCGTATGGCGCGATCGCCAACGGTGGCACGCTGTACCGCCCGTATGTGGTGGCGGCGACGCGCGATGCGGATGGGGAGCGCCGCACCGCGCCCGCCGCCGTCCGCAGTCCGATCACAGCCGACACCGCCGACACGCTGCGAACGATGCTCGTGTCGACCGTGGATCGCGGCATCTCGCAGGGCGCGAGGTTGACCGGCTATTCGGTGGCCGGGAAGACAGGCACGGCGCAGATCCCCAGCGAAGACGGTCGGTACGTCGACGACGCGTACATCTCGTCGTTCGCTGGATTCGCACCGGCGAGCGATCCGCGCTTCGTCGCCGTCATCGTGATCGAGCGGCCGCAGACCAAGCTCCTCGGAACGGTAACGGCGATGAGCGCGTTCCACGATCTCGCAGTTGACGTGCTGCGGAACGCGCGCGTGCAACCGGACCGGCCCTGATCGGTCGGTACCATTCGCTGGTGTTCACGCTCGACCAATTGCTCGTGGCGACAAGTGGTCGCGTCATACAAGGGACCGCGCGCAAGGACGAACGATTCAAGGGTGGCGCGTTCGATTCGCGGATCGTGCAGCCAGGGGAGGTCTTCTTCGCGCTGCGCGATCAGCGCGATGGACATGAGTTCGTCGCGGACGCGATCCTCCGCGGAGCCCGCGCCG
>DATEZK010000385.1:0-2608 GCA_035255665.1 Candidatus Limnocylindria bacterium | reverse complement strand
GAGCTCGCTCGTGATGCGATCGACCCGCTCCTCCGCGGTCACTTCGTGTGGACGCACGCTCCACGCGACGGCGCCCAGGATCGCGAGAAGCGCGACGAGGATGACCGCGCGCTCGCGCGTCATCGTGCGGCCTGCGCGCGGAGCTCATCGATGGCGCTCACGAGCGTCGGCTCTGTGATCTCTCCGATGTGACGGCCGGCGATGATGCCGTCGCGTCCGATGAAGTACGTCTCGGGCGGTCCGTGCGCGCCGTACGCGAACGCGATTCGGCCGTCACCGTCCTGCACCGTTGGCCAGGTGACACCGTTCGTACGCACGTACTCGCGAGCCTTCTCCGTCGGGTCCTGGTAGACGACGCCGATGATGACGACGTCGCTGGTGCGGTAGCGCTCCCACACGCGTATGAGCGCGGGGTTCTCCACCTTGCACGGCGGGCACCACGAGGCGAAGAAGTTCAACACGACGACCTTGCCTTCGTACTGGCTGAGGGCGAGCTGCCCGGTGCCGTCGAGCTTGTCGGCGGTGAAGGCCGCGGCGGGTTTACCCACGGTACCGGTGCGGATGTCGCGCGGGTCGAAGCGGAACGACAGCATCAGCACGACGGTCAGCGCCGCGATCCCGGCGACGACCCCGTAGCGCAGCCAGCGTGGCATCTAATCGCCCACCGTCGCCGGCGCTTCGATCAAGGGACGCGCCACCTCGCGGCGTTTCGGCTGTGGCAATGCCGCGATGACCGCGCCGAGGCCCACGACAGCGCCGCCGAGCCACAGCCACGACACGAGGGGAATGACGAGGACGCGGATCGTCGCCCAGGAATTTGCCGCCGTGTCGTACGCGACCAGGATCGTGTACACGTCGTCGCCGAGCCCGGCCGCGATCCCCGGCGAACCAACTGCCTGCGTCGCGTTCGGGAAGAACAGGATCGCCGGGTGGAGCTGTTGATCGGAGCCGGCGCTGGTGATCGTGAGATCGGCAACGACCATATCGCGCTGCGGCTCCGCCACGTCGCGCAGGCCGCCCAGCGCGACCGTGTAACCCGCGACCTCGAAGCTCTGACCGCGGGTGACGGTCTGCTCGACTTCGATCGTCTTCGATTGGCTCGTCGCCACCGCGACCGCGACGAGCACGATGCCGAGGTGCACGATGTAGCCGCCGTAGCGCCGGCCGTTCCGGCGCAGCAGGTTCGCGAACGCTGCGCCGGCGCTCTCGCCGTGCAGCGTGCGACGCGCGCGGATGCCGCGCGCGAATTCCTGCACGACCGTGGCCGCGACGAACGCGGCGAGCGCGTAGGTGAGCACCGCGAACGCGCCACCCAGACCCGTCGCGACCGCCAGCAGCGCGCCGCCAGCGGCGGCGACGATCGGTGCGGTGAACTGCCGCTCCAGCGTCGCGCGTGACGCGCCGTGCCATGGCAGCTGCGGGCCGATGCCCATGAGGAACAGCAGTGCGAGCGCGAGTGGCACCTCGACGCGATCGAAGTACGGCCGTCCGATCGAAAGCTGTTCTCCGCTGACCGCCTCCGCGATGAGCGGATAGAGCGTCCCGAGCAGCACGGTCAGCGTCGCGGCGACGAAGATGACGTTCTGGAAGAGGAAGATCGCCTCACGCGACAGCGGGGCGCCCACCGATCCGGAATCGCGAAGCATCGGCATGCGCCACAGCAGCAGTCCGACTGACAGCACGACGATCGCGACGAGATAGCCGAGGAGAAGCGGCCCGATCGCGGACAGGCTGAACGCGTGGACGGAGTTGACGATGCCGCTGCGGGTGAGGAACGTGCCGAGGATCGTGAGCGCGAAGGTCGCGATCACCAGCGACAGGTTCCAGCTGCGCAGAAGGCGGCGCTTCTCTTCGACCATCACCGAGTGGAGATAGGCCGTCGCGACGAGCCACGGCATGATCGCCGCGTTCTCGACCGGATCCCAGGCCCAGTAGCCACCCCAGCCGAGCACGGCGTACGACCACCATGAGCCCGCGACGATGCCGACGCCGAGCAGCGCCCACGAGACGAGCGCGTAGCGCCGCGTCGCGACCAGCCACCGATCACCGCCCTCGCCGAGGATGAGCGACGCGATCGCGTACGCGAACGGCACGGAGAACAGCACGTAGCCGAGATAGAGGAGCGGCGGGTGCAGGGCCATGAGCGGATGGTTCTGCAGCAGCGGATTGGGACCGTTGCCGTTCGGCGGCACGATCTCGCTGCGCAGGAATGGATCCGCGGCGGGCGTGGTCACCAGCACCAGGAAGAAGGCGCACATCGCGAAGAGGATCGCCAGCGCGGTGGTCGCGAGGCGGGGAAGGGCGGGCGTGCCGCGCCACGCCACATACGCCGTGGCTCCGGCGAGGATCGTGGTCCAGAGGAGGATCGATCCCTCGAGCGCGGCCCACAGCGAGATCACGGTGAAGAAGAGCGGCGTCTCCAGCGCGTTGTTCCGCGCGACGTATTCGATCGTGAAGTCGTGCGTGACGAGAGCACCGACCATCGCGAGATGGTGAAGACCACGATCTTCCTGACTAACCTCGATGATTTTCAGAAGATCAATCAGATTTACGGGGAGTATTTCGGCGAAGCCAAACCTGCGCGCTCGACCGTTCAGGTTTCTCGGCT
>DATEZK010000384.1:0-2929 GCA_035255665.1 Candidatus Limnocylindria bacterium | reverse complement strand
GAGTGTCTTGAGTCGCGCGGTGACCGCGGGCTGCGTGAGGAAGAGCGCCTGCGCGGCGCGGCTGACGTTCCCGGTGCGTGCTACTTCGACGAACGACTCGAGGTGCGTGAGCAGCAGCGATTCAGGCATATCACTGAAGTTTATAGCCAGCATCAGAACTAGCAATTGGACTGATGGGAGATCCGGCACAGAAACTGCCCATTCTCACGCATGCTTCAACAGCACCAGGAGGCCCAAATGACCGAGCTTGACGAGCGCATTGCCATCGAGCGCGAGCGCGCCGAGCTGCTCAAGAAGCAGATGGCGTGCGGATGCCCCGACCGGTGTGACATCGACCATGACAACTGAGACGCGCGTTCGGAGCGCCGACAAGGTCGAGCTCGTGCCCTCCGCACTGTTACCGGAGGGTTACGTTGTCCCCGCGTCGCGCTCCATCGACCCAAGCACGCGGATGCGCGAGCTTCTCGACACCGAGCCCTTCCTGTTCGGTCCCGGGGTCTACGACCCCCAGGGCGCTGAGCTCGCGATGTACTACGGCTTCAAGGCCGTCTACTTCAGCGGCTACTCGTTCGCGATCGGACACCTCGGCACGACGGACATGGACCTCTACAGCGGACCGGAGATCGCCGACGGCGCTCGCCGGACCATCTCGGCGCTCCGCAAGTTCCAGCTCACGATGGCCGTTGGCGATCCGGAGAAGGGCATCAAGCCCAAGCATCTCGAGATCCCACCGGTGGTCGTCGATATGGACGGCGGCTACGGCAATCTCTTCAACGTCCAGCGCACGACCGAGCTGTACGTGACCGCGGGTGTCGCGGCCGCGCACCTGGAAGACCAGGTGCTGCCGAAGCGCTGCGGCCACATCGGTGGCAAGGCGCTCATCTCCGCGGACGAGATGGTCGGCAAGCTGCGCATGGCGCGGGCCGTCGCGGAAGACCTCGGACGCTCTGACTTCGTCGTGATCGCGCGGACCGACGGCGTCTCCGCGGTCGACGCGCCCGAGAAGGCGCGTGGCATCGAGCTCGCCATCGACCGCGCGCTCCGCTACTTCGACTCCGGTATCCCCGACCTTGTCTGGTGCGAGTTCCCGACGTCGGAGCGTGAGCCGGTCGAGCGTTTCGCCGACCAGGTGCGCCGCCGCTTCCCGGAAGCGCGGTTCGCCTTTAACTGGTCGAGCTCGTTCAAGTGGTTCAACGACCCCGACCCGATCACCTTCGCGCAGCTCGGCGAGCTCGGATACCGCTTCCTCTTCATCACCCTCGGCGCGCAGCACGCGATGGCCCACGGACTGTCGAAGCTGCTGCAGGGCATGAGCGAGAAGCAGGAGCAGGCGTACATCGAGCTGCAGCGGAAGGAATGGGCCGACGGCGAGGACTTCCCGACCAAGAGCCACCACTTCTTCTCGGGCGTGCCGTACCACCAGCTCGTGGGGGAGTCATTCGGTGGATCGCGCATGGGCTCGAAGTTCCAGGAGAAGCTTGCGGAGGAGCGTGTCGTATGAATCCGAACGAGAGCTGGATCGCAGAGCAGGCGCGACTCCTCATGCTGGAGGACGGCTTCGGCCCGAGCTCATCGACGAGGGCCGGTGCGTCGGGTGCCGCGACCGGCGGCGATGACGCGGACGCAACGAAGGGTCGGTCCGCCGCGTAGGGAGACGCATCTCGCGACCTAGCATCGATGCGTGCTCCTACCCGATCCGTCGATCGACGTTGCGTCGCTCGCCCATCTACTCGCAACGGAGTTCGGCGCCGACGATCTGACGCCAACGTTCGTTCCGGTCGGCGGCGACAGCTGGTCTTACCGAGCGGGTCCCTGGTGGGTCAGCGTCCGTCGGGACCGACAGGGCCACTTTCCGGAGAACTACGAAGCCGCTCGTGAGCTGCGCGACGCGGGGTACGAGTTCGTCCTCGCACCGATTCGTGGTCGGAGCGGCCACGTCGTTCATGAGGTGAGAGGGCGGCCCGTCGTCGTCACCGAGTTCGTCGAGTCCAGAGCGAACTATCGCGAGGGGCTCGCGCCCGTTCACCGTCAGGAGCTCGCGCAGGCCGTTAATGAGCTGCACTCGGCACGCGTCTCAGCGGATGTGGGATCGGAGTCGTTCGACCTGCCGTTCGCCGATGAGCTCGAGGGGGCTCTCGCGCGGGCGGCAGCCGGATCCCACGCAGCCGGTCCGCTCGGGAGCGATGTGTCAGATCTCGTTTCCCGCAACGCCGCGCGGATCGCCGATTGGCGCGAAGAGATCGCGGTCTGCCAGGAGCGCTGTCGGGCATCGCCCGGCGAGCTGGTCCTGACGCATGGGGAGCCCGAGCCGCCGAACGTGCTCATCACGCCGGACGACGAACTGCTGTTGCTCGACTGGGGTGATCTCCTCCGAGCGCCACCCGAACGCGACGCTCTGTCCCGCCGCAAACTTGGTATCGCGCCACCGGCGCGACGCGATTTTCTGCGCTTCTACGAGCTGCGCTGGATCCTCTCCGAGGTCGCCGAGTACGTCTCGCGATTCACGAGTCCGCATGAGGGGAATGCGGAGGACCTCGAGAAACGCGGGGAGCTCGCGCGCTATCTCGACTGATCCCCGACCCGTATACGTCAGTCGCTGAGGAGCCCCGCATTGAAGCGCAACAGCAGCAGGTCGTAGCAGAAGAGTCGGGACCCGGCGGCGGCGCGCCGGTAACTGTGTCCGCTATTGCTACTTAGCAGGTCCGGAGCGTTACGCACGAAGTAGACCATCAGATCGATCGCGTTGTCGCCGATCGACGCGGCATGCACGAGATAAGGATGAATGGTCTCGCCCGCGATGAAGCGAGTCCGTATGTAGTCGCCCACCTCATCTCGCCTCTTACTCGCGAAACTCGGCAGGGACTCGTTCTGCATCGAAAAGTCCACGAGTGGATTCACCGAGTGCACGAGATCACCCGGGCTGCCCGAA
>DATEZK010000383.1:0-2688 GCA_035255665.1 Candidatus Limnocylindria bacterium | reverse complement strand
GTCAGCGCCATAACCTGCCGGTCATCAGCGTCATCGACACGCGCGGTGCCATGACGCCCGCCGCGGGTCCGCTCGCCGGGCCAGACCGGGACACCGGCCGCCGCATGGCCGTCGGGATGCTCAGGGATCGCGGACTGCTCGAGAAGGAGCAGCCGCTCACACACGCCGTCGGCGTGCACGACCGCTGCAAGACCGTGGACGAGCCGCTGGTGATGAAGCAGTGGTGGGTGAAGATGCCGCCGCTCGCCGCGCCCGCGATCGCCGCTGTGCGCGAGGGCCGCGTCACGATCCATCCGCGCTACCAGGAGAAGGTCTACTTCAACTGGATGGAGAACATCCGCGACTGGCCGGTGTCGCGCCAGATCTGGTGGGGCCATTCCATCCCGGTGTGGTACTGCCGCGACTGCGACGAGATCGTCGTCCCCGATGAGGACGCGCCGGACCCGACGCGCTGCACGCGCTGCCGCAGCGATGACATCCACCAGGACCCGGACGTGCTGGACACGTGGTTCTCGAGCGCCCTCTGGCCATTCACGACGCTCGGCTGGCCGGACAAGACTCCCGACCTCGCGCGCTATTACCCAGGCAGCGTGCTCGAAACCGGCTACGACATCCTGTTCTTCTGGGTCGCCCGCATGATCATGATGGGGATCGAGGAGATGGAGGACATCCCGTTCCACACGGTGTACCTCCACGGTCTAGTCCTCGTCGACGGCGAGAAGATGAGCAAGTCGACGGGCAACGTGATCAGCCCGATCGGCTTCATCGAGCAATACGGTGCCGACGCGCTCCGCTTCGCGCTGGTCAACGGCGTCGCCGCGGGCGCGGACCAGACGCTCTCCGAGGCGAAGCTGCAGAACGCGAAGGAGTTCGCGAACAAGCTCTGGAACATCAGCCGCTTTGTGCTGCATCACGTCGACGCGAACGCTGCTGCGCTCCGCGATTGGCGCGCCGATCGCACGCCCGCCCCGAAAGCTGGCGCCGGATCGGCCGATCCGTCGCTGGGACACGCGGAGCGCTGGATCCTGTCGCGCACGGAGGCGACGGTCGCAGAGCTCACGCGGCTCATCGAGCACTACCTCTTCGGCGAGTACGCCTCCGCG
The DNA here is from genome assembly GCA_035255665.1 of Candidatus Limnocylindria bacterium. GTDB lineage: Bacteria > Chloroflexota > Limnocylindria > P2-11E > P2-11E > CF-39. The sequence continues at coordinate 1,585 of DATEZK010000383.1, read as the reverse complement.
TTGCAGCAGTTCGTGTGGGGCGAGTTCGCCGATGTGTACGTCGAGCTCGCGAAGGCCGGACTCCGCGATGAGAAACGCGCGCCGGGCACGGTCCGCACGCTCGCATACGTGCTCGATCGCGTTCTGCGGCTCGCGCATCCGATCGTCCCGTTCATCAGCGACACCATCGCGCTTCAGCTCTGGCAGCGGCTTCCGAACACGGACCGCTCGCCGTCGCTGGTGATCGCGAAGTGGCCGAAGCCCGGGACGCGCTCGGTCGCGCTCGAGGAACGGATGGAGATCGCGCTCGAGCTGGTGCGGGCGATCCGGAATCTCCGGCAGGAGGCCGGCACCAAGCCCGGCGAGCGCGTGAAGACGACGCTGGGGGGCGACACGACGGCGATCCACGATCTCGCGGATCTCATCTCGCATCTTGCGCAGACCGAGGTCGCGTTCGGTTCCGGCACCGGACAGGCTGCCGTGGTGCGTGCGATCGAAGTGCGAGTGGCAGTCGAGCGCGATCCGGCCGAGCACCGCGCGCGACTCGAGAAGGAGCTCGCTGAGGCGAAGGAGCAGCTGCGCCGCTCTCGCGAGCTGCTGGCGCGACCCGGGTTCGCGGAGAAGGCGCCGGCAAATGTGGTCGCGAACGAGAAGGCGAAGCTTGCGGAGCGTGAGGAGCGCGTGCGCCTGCTCGAGGAGGAGCTTGGCCGGGGCCAATGAGCGGCACTGCGTACATCTGTGTGACGTGCGGGGTGCAGCAGACGCCCAGCGCGACGGCGCCTGAACGATGCCCGATCTGCGAGGACGAGCGCCAGTACGTGCGGCAAGGGGGACAGGCATGGACGACCCTCGATCGGCTCGCCAAGCAGGGTCACCGCGTCGAAATGCGCGAGCTCGAGCTGGGGCTCACGGGCGTGGGCGTTAACCCCGCGGTCGGCATCGGTCAGAGAGGCCTTCTCGTGCGGACTCCGGCGGGCAACTTCCTCTGGGACTGCTTCGGCTACATCGATGCCGAGGCCCTTGAGGCCATTCGCCGTCTGGGTGGCATCGCCGGGATCGCGTTCTCGCACCCGCACTTCTACGGGGCGATGGTCGAATGGAGTCTCGCATTCGACGGCTGTCCGATCTGGATCCCCTCGGACGACCGGACCTGGGTGCAGCGCGAGAGTCCGGCCATCGTTGAGTGGCGCGGCATCCGCGAAGTCTTGCCCGGCCTCACGCTCATCCAGACCGGCGGTCACTTCGATGGCAGCGCCGTGCTCCACTGGGCCGCCGGAGCGGAGGGTCGGGGCGCCTTGCTCGTTGGCGACACGATCACGGTCGTGCCGGACGTGCGGGCGGTGAGCTTTATGCGCTCGTACCCGAATCTGATCCCGCTTCCCGCCCCAGAGATCCGACGCATCGTCGCGGCCGTGCAGCCATACCCGTTCGAGCGGATCTACGGCGGCTGGTGGGACCGTGTGACGCAGCGCGATGGCAAGGCTGCTGTCGAGAGGTCGGCGCGGCGCTACCTCAAATGGATCGGGGCGGCCGAAAACCTCGACTGACCGGTTAAGGCCGATCTCGAAGAGCTTCGGAGATTGCCCGCTCGAGCTGGATCTGTTGC
>DATEZK010000382.1:0-4422 GCA_035255665.1 Candidatus Limnocylindria bacterium | reverse complement strand
CGCTGGTGCCGGCGTGGCCCGCGTCGCCCAGGCCCAGGATGTCGAGCGGCGGGAGCGTCCAGTTTCGGTCGGCCTTCGCGTGCAGCACGCCCTCGACGGCGACGCTCTTGTCGGGCAGCCCCGCGATGGACGGGGTGAAGGCGCCACCCGGCGCCGAAGCCGCCTCGTCCGTCTCAGGGGGCGGTAGGAGGCGCAGGGCCGGCTTGGGGGGCTGAGGAGCCCCCTTGGGGCGCTCGACGGGCATGTTGATCCGCAGCGGTGGGGCTGGCTCCTCCGGCTCGAGGTCCGGCTCCTCCAGGCCCCGCGCGAAGCGCCCGGCGGTGCCGCCGGGAAGGATCGCGCCCGGGCGGAGCGAGGTGCGGCGCTCCCACGCCGGACGGATGAGGTCGCCGAGCGTGCGGTTGGAGGTCACGACGACGCCGACCAGAAGGAGCGCGACGAGCGCGACCGGACCCCCGACGTCGCCAAAGGCGCCGGTCGCGATGTTCGCGACCGTCGCGCCGACCACGCCGCCTGCGCCCTGCCCGGTCGCCGGGTCGCCACGCTGGTAGTGCTGTGCGATCGCAAGGAGCGCGACGAACACCAACGCGCCACCGGAGATGGGAATGATCGCGCTGCGGCGCATGAGGCCGAACCACAGCTCCGCCGCGAGCGCGGCCAGCAGGAACGGCACCACGAGCGCGCCCCATCCCAGACCCGAGACGAGGAACGAGTGCCACCACTGGAGGACCGGCCCTTGATCGGCGATGAGCGCCACGATCGAGAGCACCGCGAACGCGAGCAGCGCGATCGCGCCGACCTCGTTGCGAATGCGCGGGTCGACGGCGGAGACAGCACCGCGCTGCGGCTGGCGGCGCGACACCCGGCGCGCGCTCATACCTGCATGATCACCGGCAGCACCATCGGACGGCGCTTCGTGCGCTCGTAGAGGTACGCCGTGACGCTGTCGTGGATCGAGTCGCGTAACGTCGCGACCTCCGCAAGGTGCTCGCCGTGCTGCGCCTCGCCGAGTCCATCGAGGATGCGCTGCTTGGTGCGCTCGATGATGTCCGCCGCGTCCTCTTCGGGGACGAAGCCTTTGGTGACGATGTCCGGGCCCGACAGCACCTTACCGGTCTGGCGCTCGATCGTGAGCACGACCAGGAAGATGCCGTCGCTTCCGATCGACCAGCGGTCGCGCATCACCGACTGGCTCACGTCTCCCACGCCCAGACCGTCCACGTACACGACGCCGGACGCGACCTTCTGCCCCAGGCGCGCGCCGCGGTCGTCGATCTCGAGCGAGTCGCCGTTGGTGATGACGAACGCGTTCCCGGCGGCCACGCCGAGGTCGATCGCGATGCGCGCGTGGCGCACGAGCATCCGGTACTCGCCGTGCACCGGGATGAAGTACTTCGGTCGCAGGATGTTGAGGAGCAGCTTCAGCTCTTCCTGGCTCGCATGTCCGGACACGTGTGGCCGTACGCCGGCGTCGTAGATGACTTCCGCTCCGAGCTTGAACAGGTTGTCGACGGTCCGGCTCACGAGCTCCTCATTGCCTGGGATCGGCGTGGCCGACATGACCACGGTGTCGCCGTCTTTGACCGCGACGTGACGGTGGTCGCCGAGCGCCATACGCGACAGCGCGCTGGTGGGCTCTCCCTGACTGCCAGTGGTGATGATGCAGAGCTCGTGGTCCGGCAGCTTGTCGATCTCCTTCGGCTGGATGAGCGCGCCCTCCGGGAACGCGAGGTAGCCGAGCTCGCGCGCGGTCCGCGTGTAGTTCTCCATCGAGCGCCCGATGATCGCCGTGCGTCTCCCCCACGCCGCCGCCACGTCAACGATCTGCTTGATGCGCGAGATGTTCGAGGCGAACGTCGTGGTGATGACCCTGCCGGGAGCGCGCGACATGATCGTGTCGAGCAGGTCGCCCACGTGACGCTCCGACTGCGTGTAGCCCGCTACCTCCGCGCGTGTGGAGTCCGAGAGCAGCAGGAGCACTCCCTTCGCCGCGATCTCCGAGAGACGCGCAAAGTCGGTCTGCTTCCCGTCCACGGGCGTGTGATCGAACTTCCAGTCGCCGGAGTGCACGATCGTCCCGTAGCGCGTTTCGATGGTCAGCCCGACGGCGTCCGGGATGCTGTGGCACACGTAGTACGAGTCGCAGGCGAACGGGCCGACCTTGAACGGCGTCCCCGGCGTGATCTCGGTCGCGTTCACCTTGTCGGCGAGCTTGTGCTCGCGCAGCTTCGTGCGCATGAGGCCGAGCGTCAGCTTCGTGCCATAGATCGGGACGTCGGGGAGATCGCGCAGCACGTACGGCAGCGCTCCCATGTGGTCTTCGTGCGCGTGCGTGAGGATGATCCCGCGCACCTTCGCCTTGTTCTCGCGCAGGTACGTGATGTCGGGGATGACGAGATCGATGCCGAGCATCTCCTCGTCGGGGAACATCAGGCCCGCATCGACGACGACGATGTCGTCACCCTGCTCGATGGCGAGCATGTTCTTGCCGATCTCGCCCACGCCGCCAAGTGGAATGACGCGCAGAGCGTTAGCCAAAGAGCGTCATCTGATCCGCTGTCTTTTTCTCCCCCACCTGCTCCTTGGCCACCGGTTCGGTCGCGAGAAGAAGTGCCAGTGCCGCGAAGTCGCCGGCGAGCGCGCCGCGCAGCGCGGGCTGATGCAGTGCCGCCGCTGGGTGATAGACCGGGAAGATCGTCAGGCCCTCGACCTTGCGCGGCCGCCCGTGGATCCGCGAGATCGATTCGCCTGGCAGGAACCTACCCATCGCGTGCCGCCCGAGCGTGACGATGACCTTCGGCTTGAGCACCTCGAGATGGCGCTTCAGCCAGATGTCGCAGGCAGTGACCTCGTCCGGCAGCGGATCGCGATTCTCCGGCGGGCGGTGCCGGACGACGTTGGTGATGAACACCTTGCTCCGATCGAGCCCGATATCCGAGAGGAGCTCGTCGAGGAGCTGCCCGGCGGCCCCGACGAAGGGCCGTCCCTGCAGATCCTCGTTGTAACCCGGCGCTTCCCCCAGGAAGAAGATCCCGGACTCGGCGCTCCCCTCGCCCGGCACGGCCTGCCGTGCGCTGCGGTGAAGGGGACAAGCCGTGCACGCCCGGATCTCGTCGGCGAGCATGCGCAGGTCGTCTTGCATTCGCGGTGATTATGTCGCGCTCACGGCTTCGTCGGGGCCTTTCGCGCCAGATAGAGGACATCCGTGTAGATGCGCTTGGGCATCTCGACGACGTCCACGACAAATCCGGCTCGCTCGAACATGGCGACGCCTTCGGCGCGCGATGGGAAGTAGAACCGGTCACGCCCGCCCTTCGTTAGCCCCATGCTCACGGTGATCAGCTCCTGCCCGTACGTGAGGGCGTAGCGGGGGTCGAGCCGGCGCTCCTGCGCCTTGACGATGAGCGGGCCGCCCTCGCCGAGGGCGGCGGCGGCGTTGCGCAGCACGCTCTCCTGCTGCTCGAACGTGAGCAGGTAGAGAACGTCCACGATCGTCACCGCGTCGCAGCGCGGCGGCGTATCCAGGACGATGTCGCCGACCTCGAAGCGGAGCCACTGCGTGTCCTGGATCGCGCCGCGCGCGACATCGATCTTCCGGGGATCGAGGTCGATGCCGAGCACGCGCCGCGTTGGCGACGCCTCGCGGAGGACGCACGCGAAGAGGCCGTGGCCGGAGCCGAGATCCACGATGAAGCCCTTCTTTGGCACGTACCGCTCGACGACCGCGAGGTCGGAGAGGAACGCGCGTCCATGCACAAACAGCCGTGCCGCGAGCGGCGCACGCGTGTAGCGGCGCAGGGCGCGGCCGAGGGCGCCGGTCGCCGTGGCGCCCGGCATCAGTGCACCCGCCAGATCACGCCGGAGCCGCCCAGCGCCGTGCGCAGGAGGGGGTCCGTTAGGAGGGCCAGGTCGTCGGAGCGCTCGTGCACGAGCGCGTCTCGCTGCCGCAGGTCGTCGTCGACATAGCCCGGATGCGCCGAGAGCTCCCCCAGCCCGCCGTACGCCGCGAGCAGCGCGACGCCGGCGGCATCGAGACGCGGACGCTGTGAGGTCAGATCGACGTACCACGTGGGCCCACGGATGCCCCGCAGGGCGAGATCCGAAACGAGCGAGGCCGCGTGGAGCGACGCGCTCTTCGCCTGCGGCGCGAGACGCGGCGAGCGGGCGCGGCGCACCCAGCGCACGCCGAGCTCACGCGCGACGTGTCCCACGACGACGGCCACCGGTGGCAGGAGATGCACGTGTCGGTGCGAATCCCACGCCAGGGCGGGCACGCCCCACGAGCGCGCCCGAGCGGTCTGCGCGCGCAGCTCCGCCGCGAGCTCCGCCGCGCGCACGCGACCGGTGAACAGACGGCGTGCGAAGCTGGCCAGTGGGTAGAAGCGTCCATCCTCGTCGCAAAGCGACGGCACGACGGCGGGG
>DATEZK010000381.1:0-5062 GCA_035255665.1 Candidatus Limnocylindria bacterium | reverse complement strand
GCTGGAGCTCGCGCATCTCGCGTCGGTGGGCGCGATCGATCTGTCCCAGCATGGCGTCGAGAAAACGACGCCGTCCGCTCGGCGCCGCTCCAAGCAGCTCGACGTCCTCGGGAAAGAACGCGACGACCACGAGCTCGCCGGCCGCATCCTCCGCACGCTTTCCGGCGCCATCCAGGAGATAGCGCCGCGGCCGGCGGCGCTCGCCCTCGGGCGGCGCGAAGAGCAGCGTCTCGATCCGCCTGTGATCTTCGGCACGATCCACCTCGGTGCGGACGCGCGCGGTCGTGGCGCCCCAGCGGACCATCTCGGTGTCGTCGTGGGCCCGTGGCGAGTCGCCGCGCGCGATGAGATGGATCGCCTCGAGAAGGTTCGTCTTGCCGGCGCCGTTTGGCCCGACGAAGGCGACCGCGCCGCGCGCGAGCGGCAGCTCGACCTGCGCGTAGCTGCGGAAGTCCTCCAAGACGAGGGTGGAGACGCGCACGTCTAGGCCGGGATGCGGAGCGGCATCACCACGTGGAGGTAGTCCGGGTCGCCGACGATCTTGATGACGCCGGGCGCCAGCGGACCGCCGAGCTCGAGCGCCACCTCGGGCGCGGTGAGGCTGCTGAGCGCGTCCGACACGAAGCGCGAGTTGAAGGCGATGGTGGTGTTCTGCCCCTCGACGGTCGCGTCCACCTTGGCGGTCTGATCGCCGACCTCGGCGGCGTTCGCGCTGATGATGAGCGGTGGATGGTCGGAGGGGTTCACCTGGAAGCGCAGCATGTACGCCGAGTCGCGTGCGAACAGCGACGCGAGCCGCGTAGCCTGGAGGAGCTCTTCGCGCTGCACGGTGATCTTCGTCGCGGGCTTGCCCTGCGGGATCACCTGGCGGTAATTCGGGAACTGCCCCTCGATGACACGCGACACCAGATCCGCCTCTGGCGTGTGGAAGATCACCTGGCTGCCGTTGGGCGTGACGAAGATGTCGACCGGATCGTCGCTGTCGTCGATGATGCGCTGCACTTCCTGCAGGCTGCGCGCGGGGATGATGACCTCGAGCTTTCCTTCGACCTTGTCGATGAGCTTCGCGTTCCGCACGGAAAGCCGGTAGGGGTCGGCCGCAGCCATCGTGATCTTGTCTCCCTCGAGCGTCGTCAGCACGCCGGTGAGCACCGGCCGGCTGTCATCAGTGGTCGCGACGAACGCGACCTCGCCGATCATCTGGCGGAGGGTTGACTTGCTGACGCGCGTGGTCGGCTTGTCGGGAGCGACCGGGATGATGGGGAACTCCTCGGCGTCCATGCCCTTGAAGTTCGCCTCATATGGATCGCGGCGCAGATGGACGGTCTTCGTGCGCACATTCAGTGAGAGCTCGGTCGGACCGGCAGGCAGTGAATTGACGAAGTCGGTGAAGAGCTTCGCGGGCACGGTGATCGATCCTTCGTCATCGACCTTCGCTGGCACCCAGCAGTTGATCCCGACCTCGAGATTCGTCGCGGTGAGCTTCAGACGGCCACCCTCGGTACGCAGCAGAACGTTGCCGAGGATCGGAAGGCTCCCTCGTGTTGAGACGGCTCTTCCCGTGATCTGAAGCCCGCGTGCGAGGTTCTCTTGTAGACAAGTGACCTTCAACGCGGATCCTCCGTACCTTCCCCGATTGATCTATTAAGACGCTGGTACTAGCAGTAGTGGTGTGGACTATGAGCGTTCCGAGATGCTGTTGTCGCGCTGCCGACGAGCGGGCGTGGGCGAAACGCGTGTCCGTGCGCCGAGCTCATCGTGTGGACCGAGGTAGGACGGCCTGGGGACCGAGAACTGGACTCAAGGAGCCAATGTCTCGTCCGCCGACCGTCGTTCGCCCGGCGAACATGCCCTTGACGCACATGTCCACAAATGGGTGCGCTTATCCACACATTGTGGGGGCTTATCCACACCTGGACACCTGCGCGAAACCCACGGAAATTCGCGGGTTTTGGCGGGCTGCGCGATTACTCCGTGTACAGCATCTCCCGGAGGGCGCCGACGTCCCTGCGGAAGTCGTCGTTCTCCGCCATCTCGCGCTCGATCTTCTCGCAGCCGTGGAGCACCGTGGAGTGGTCGCGCCCGCCCAGGGCCTCGCCGATCCTCATGAGCGGCGCCTCCGTCTCCTCCCGCATCAGGTACATCGCGATCTGCCGCGGGAGGACGACCTGCTTGTCCCGCGCCTTTCCCCGCAGCTGGTCGGAGGGCACTCCGTAGTAGCGCGCGACGGTCTCGACGATGCGGTCGGGCGAAAGCGTCTTCTGACGAGGGTTGTACAGGATGTTCTGGAGCATCTCCTGCGCGAGCTGCGTCGTGACCGGGACCGCGCTGAGCGTCGCGTAGGCCACGATCCGCGTGAGCGCCCCCTCGAGCTCGCGGATGTTCGACACGATCCGTTGCGCGAGGAAGTCGATCACCGGCGGCGGGACCGCCACCGACTGCGCCTCGGCTTTCGCGCGGAGGATCGCGATGCGCGTCTCAAGGTCCGGTGTCGAGATGTCGGCGATGAGACCCCATTCGAATCGGGAGCGGAGCCGGTCCTCAAGGCGCTCGATGGCCTTCGGCGGACGGTCGCTCGAGAGGACGATCTGCTTGCCTTCCTCGTGGATCGCGTTGAAGGTGTGGAAGAACTCCTCCTGCGTTCCCTCTTTGCCGGTGAGGAACTGGATGTCGTCGATCAGGAGCACGTCGATGCGGCGATACCGCTCACGGAACTCCTCGCTCTTCTGGCCGCGGATCGAATTGATGAACTCGTTCGTGAACTTCTCGCTCGTCGCGTACGCGACGCGTTTCTTTGGGTGCCGCGAGATCACGGCGTGCCCGATCGCGTGCATGAGATGTGTCTTTCCGAGGCCGGAGCCGCCGTAGATGAAGAGCGGGTTGTAGCTGTGGCCCGGGCGTTCTGCCACCGAGAGAGCAGCCGCGTGCGCCAGGCGGTTGTTCGAACCAACGACGAAGGTCGAGAACGTGTAACGAGCGTTCAGGAGTGCCGCGGCAGAGCCCTCGCGGCGCTCCTGCGTCGACGCCGCCGCGGCCGGCGCGGCCGAACCACCCCCGCCCCCACCCGACGAGGCGATCGGCCGGTCGGTGCGAACGGACGCCGCCGTCAGGGTCACGAACCGGACGTCAACGGTGCGCCCCACGAGGTGCCGGAGGGCATCGCGGACCTGCTGGCGGTACTTGTTCTCGAGCCACTCGCGGGCGAAGGCGTTGGGGACGCCGACGCAATAGACATCGTCCTCTTCGGAAACGATCGCGGTGTCTTTGAACCACGTGTCGTAGTTGGCTTTAGTGAGTCCGAGCTGCAGCTCGCCGAGGGCCGCGTGCCAGAGCTGCTTCAGGTTCAACGGCTCCCCTTCTCTGCGCTCGAACACACGACGCTCCCCACAACACGATCACGCGAGATGCCGCCACACCGAACGCGAAGACAAGGAAAGGATCCGCCCGCTGGAAGCCACGGAACAGTAGCACAGTCGCACTGCTAGACTTTCACGCACAGATAGCACACCGCACACATTCCACTTGATGTTTCATCAGTCCATTTTTTTCGGGGGAGAAGGGACAGTTCGTGAAGCGCACATATCAGCCGAAGACGCGTCGCCGCGCGCGAGTGCACGGTTTTCGCGCGCGCATGAAGACGACGGGCGGCCGCAAGGTGTTGGCACAACGTCGCGCGCGTGGACGGAAGCGCCTGACCGTCGCCTGAGCGACCTCGCCGTTATGAACGCCGCGCGTTTGCGGCGATCCACCGATATCGCGGCCGTGCGGAAGATCGGGCGCGGCGTCCGCGATGCGGCATTCGTCGCGCGTCTGCGTCCCAATGACCTGAGCGTGATGCGTCTATCGGTGTCCGCGCCGCGTACGGTCGGGATCTCCACTATCCGCAACCGCGCGCGACGGCGCGTGCGCGAGGCGTTCAGACAGGCGTGCGCTGCGGTGGATTCCGCGCCGGCGCAGGACATCGTCGTGATCGTGCGACGCGAGGCACTGACGGCCGAATTCTCGGCACTTCGCGCCGCCGCCGCCGCCGCGCTCGGCACCGCGCGCCAGCCTCACGCATGAAGACACTCGCGCTGTCCGCGCTGCGCTTTTACAAGGCACACGTGAGCCCGAATCTGCCTGCGGCGTGCCGGTACACGCCCACCTGCTCTGAGTACGCGATGGAGGCCATCGAGCGGCACGGCGTGCTGCGCGGCGGCTGGCTCGCGACGCGCCGCCTGCTGGCGTGCAATCCGTTCAGCCGCGGGGGATACGACCCCGTGCCGGAGCACTAGTGGACATCCTGACGCTCTGGAACGGCCTGCTGATCCACCCGATCATGAACCTGACCATCCTCGCGTTCGCGCTCGTCCGCGATTTCGGCCTCGCCATCATCATCGTCACGGTCGCGATCCGGCTCGCGCTCTATCCCCTCTACGTGACGCAGATCCGGTCGCAGCGCGCGATGCAAGAGGTCGCGCCGGCGATGGCCGAGCTGAAGAGGAAGTACGGGAAGGATCGCCAGCGCTTCAGCCAGGAGCAGATGAAGCTCTACAGCGAGCGCGGCGTGAACCCGGCGGCCGGTTGCCTTCCGCTCTTGCTGCAGATGCCTCTTCTGATCGCGCTCTATAACGCGCTGCTGCAGCTTGGCTGCGGCCTTGGTCCGCCGCCGGACAACGCGTGCCCCGGCCTCACGCACGCGATGGTGGAGAGCTTCCGCTATCAGTTCATCTCCAATCCCATCCCGCCCGATGGCGCGCTCGACACGACCGCGAACTGGATGCCGTGGATCACGCGCGGCCTCCAGCATCCCGACCCGCTCTTCATCCTTCCGGTGATCGCCGGCCTCGTGCAGCTCATCGCATCGGTCATGGCCATGCCCGAGAAGCAGGTGCAGAGCGACGACCCGGCGGCCCGCATGACGCAGTCGATGGCGTACACGTTCCCGCTCATCACCGTCGTCATCGGCGCCCAGTTCCCCGCGGGACTCACGGTGTATTGGATCGCGACGACGCTGTTCCAGATCGTGCAGCAGTACTTCGTGAGCGGATGGGGGCGGCTGACGAAATACCTACCGTTCCTG
>DATEZK010000380.1:0-2196 GCA_035255665.1 Candidatus Limnocylindria bacterium | reverse complement strand
CCGCCTCGGTAATGACGGCGGCGAGGTCCGCGGTCGTGTCGGGTCGCAGCGTGCGCGACGGCAGCATGCCGTCCACCACCCGCTGGGCCACCGCGACCTGCGTGGCTACACCCACATGCCCTCCGCGAGACCGCGCTTGATGCGCTCCGTTGGGATGTCGGCGCACGTCGAGCCACCCGGGAAGATCTTCCCGGGATTCATCGTGCCGTTCGGATCGAAGGCGACGCGTGCCCGCTGCATCGCGTCGAGGTCCTCGGGCCCGAACACCCAGAACATGAAGTGGTTCTTCTCGAGCCCGATCCCGTGCTCGCCCGAGAGCGTGCCGCCGGCGTCGATCGCGACCTTCAGGATCTCCGCGCTCGCCTCCATGACGCGCTCGATCGGCTCCACCGTGCCATCGAACAGCAGCACGGGATGGAGGTTTCCATCGCCGATGTGGAACATGTTCGCGATGATGTAGCCGTACCGGTCCGCGATGGCGTTCACCTGCGCGAGGACGTCGGGGAGCTTTGAGCGCGGCACGACCGCATCGTGCAGGTAGTTGTTCGGACGGATGCGCGCGAGCGCTGGATACCCGAGCTTGCGTGCCTTCCAGAGCAGTTCGCGTTCGGCCGGCGTCGCGGCCGTGCGCACACCGAAGGCGCCACGGGCCTCGCAGATCGAGACGATCGCCGCCGTGGCGGCCTCGGTCTCCTCGCGAAGACCCTCGACCTCGACCAGCAACAGCGAGCCCGCTTCCTCCGGGAGGTGCGCATCGAACGCCGCGTTGACGGCGCCGATCGTCGTTCGGTCCAGCATCTCCATCGCGGCGGGCACGATGCCGCCGGCGATGATCGCGCTCGCCGCCCGAGCGCCGGATTCGACGTCGGTGAAGAGCGCCACGAACGTGCGCGTGTCCTCGGGGAGGGGAAGGAGCCTCACCCATGCCTTCGTGACGATGCCCACCGTCCCCTCGCTGCCAACGATGAACGGCACGCAGTCGTAGCCGGGGAGATCCGCGGTGCGCCCACCGAAGACGGCGATCTCGCCGTCGGCCAGCACCATCTCGACACCGAGCACGTGATTGACGATCGATCCGTAGCGGAGCGCATGCGGACCACCCGCGTTCGTGCCGATGTTCCCGCCGATCGTCGAAACCTTCTGGCTCGCGGGATCCGGCGCGAAGAAGAGGCCGGCTTCGCGCGCCGCGGTGCTGATCTGCAGGTTCGGCACGCCGGGCTCGACCAGCGCCGTCTGGCCGACGGCGTCGATGGCGAGAACGCGTCGAAGTCGGGACGTGACGACGACCATCGCGCCGCCACACGCGATCGTGCCGCCCGATAGACCGGTGCCCGCGCCACGCGCCACCACGGCGACACCGGCGCGCGCCGCCGCTTTCACGCAGGCGGCGATCTCCTCCGCGGTGCCGGGGACGACGACCGCGACCGGCGGATGGCGGTCGAAGCCGGCGTCGTACTCGAACACCCGCAGGTCGTCGGGCTGCGCGAAGACGTGCTCGGTCCCGCAGATGTCGACGAGCTCGGCGACAAGACCGCCGGGGGCGGTCAGGCTGCGCTCCGTTGGGTCTCCACGGCGGCGATCGCCTTCTCGATGACATCGAAGTCCTTCGCATCGAGCTCGTGGACATTTCCCTGGAACGCCAGGCGCCAGTGCTCCTTTGGCCAGCGCTTCACATGAGCGAGCTTTGCGAGGAGCGACTCCGCTTTGATCGCGCGATCGGGATCGACCGCGTGGTCCTTCTTGATCTTGAACCGCCAGGGATAGGTGTCACCCGTCTTCTCAGAGACCCAGATCGGCTCGCTTCCCTCGAAATACGGCGACGTGATGGTCGCCGTCGCGGCGAACGCCTGGATCCCGGTCAGGTACCAGCAGACCCGATCACCGGGGGCCATGCGCTCGGCCTTGCGGCGATGCCGGCTCTTCACACCCTGTTGCGCGAAGCGCAGCTTGCGGGTCTTCTCGTAATTCTCGGGGCTCGTGACGATCATCCAGTACGTCACGCGTGATCCTCGATCCACACCGCGCCGTCGTCGGAATGCTCCTTCTTCCAGATGGGCACGACGGTCTTGAGCTCGTCGATCGCAGCGCGCGCGGCGACAAAGGCGGCGTCCCGATGCGGCGCGCCGGCCGCGACGATGACCGCGATGTCGCCGACGGCGAGGTCGCCGACGCGGTGGTGCATCACGACCCGCAGCG
>DATEZK010000379.1:0-9043 GCA_035255665.1 Candidatus Limnocylindria bacterium | reverse complement strand
CACACGCTCTTGATCGGCGACCAGAACGAGTGGTTCGCGCTCGTGCTGTTCATCGTCACGGCGGTCATCACCGGTCAGCTGGCCGCGGATCAGCGCGCTCGCGCCGGCGAGACCGCGGCCCGTGCGCGCGAGGCAGAGTTGATGTTCGACATCGCCCGAACGCTCAGCGATACCGACATCGACGCCGCGCTGGTACGCGTGACCGAACGTCTCCGCGATGCGCTCGGAGTCACCGCGGCGGTCGTGGAGCTGGATGACGGCGGCGTGTCGCGGAGGATCGCGGCCGGCGACGCGACAACGTTCGCGGGCGCGGAGCTCGGCTCGCTCGCGGCATGGATCACCTCCGTGCGGCCCGAGGCGCGCGCGTCCGGGCGTTGGATCCGCGTCGTCGAACCGCGTGGCACCGCGACACATGCTCGTGACGAGCGCATACATGCGGTGCCTCTGAACGCAGATGGACGACGCGTGGGGACGCTCGCGGTGCAGGGCGACCGTCGCCCGAGCGCCGCCGATGACCGCATCCTCCGCGCTGTCGCGGCGCAGCTCGCGAGCGCGATCGAAAGGGCACGACTCCGTCAACGCGCGACCGACGCGGAGATCCTGCGACGTGCGGACGCTCTCAAGAACGCCCTCCTCAGCGCGGTCTCCCACGACCTACGTACGCCGCTCGCGACGATCGTCGCCTCCGCTGGAAGCCTTCGTCAGACCGACGTCCACTGGACGGACGCCGAGCGCGAGAGCTTTCTTGCTGACATCGAGCAGGAGGCCCGGCGACTGAGTCGCATCGTCGGCAACCTGCTCGACCTGTCGCGAATGGAGTCGGGCACGTTGCGCCCGGAACGGGGCTGGTATGACCTCGCGTCGCTCATCGACGATGTGGTCGGCCGGTTGCGGCCACTGACGCAGGCACACGCGCTCGAGGTCCGCGTCCCGGACGACCTCCCGCCGGTACCCCTTGACTACGTCGAGATCGACCAGGTCCTCTCGAATCTCATCGAGAACGCAGCGCGGCACACGCCGCAGGGCAGCAGGGTCGTCATCACTGCACGCGTCGAACGCGGCGAGGCCGTGGTCGAGGTCGCAGACGACGGACCAGGTATCGCGATCGGCGCGATGGACAGGCTGTTCAAGCCGTTCCTGCGTAGCGCTGGCCGGCCGGGCGCACGCGGCACCGGTCTGGGGCTCGCCGTCGCGCGCGGGCTTGTGGAAGCGCACGGAGGGCGCATCGCTGTCCGAAATCGTCCCGAAGGAGGCGCGCTCTTCGCTTTCACTCTGCCGATCGACCGGCACGCGATGCCCGCCGCAACGCTGCGTTGAGGCAGCAGTCGGGTGCGCGGATCCTGGTCGTGGACGACGAGCCCGCCATCGTGCGGGCGGTCCGCGCCAATCTCGGGAACCGCGGCTTCCGCGTGGACGTCGCGCAGTCGGGGCGCGAAGCGCTCGAGCGCGTGGAGGCGCATCCCGATCTCGATCTGATCCTGCTCGATCTCGGGCTGCCTGACAGCGACGGCCTCGATCTCATTCGCGCGCTGCGCGAGCGCGTGCGCGCGCCGATCATCGTCCTCTCCGCTCGCGAGTCGGAGCGCGACAAGGTCAAGGCGCTCGACCTGGGCGCGGACGACTACCTCACGAAGCCGTTCGGTGTGGAGGAGCTGCTCGCTCGCATCCGCGTCGCTCTGCGGCGCACCTTGGATCCGAGCGCCGATGTGCCGGTGTTCCGCACGCGCGGACTGACGGTTGACATCGAGCATCGTCGCGTGACGCTCGACGGAGGAGAGCTTCATCTCACGCGGACCGAGTACGCGCTCCTGACCGCCCTTGTGCGCAACGCGGATCGCGTCGTGACCGACGCGATGTTGCTGCATGAGGTCTGGGGACCGGAATACGGGAACGAAGACCACTACCTGCACATCTACGTCGCACGGCTGCGCAAGAAGCTCGAGCACGACCCGCAGCGCCCCCGCTACATCATCACCGAGCCCGGCGTGGGGTACCGGCTCCTCACGGAAGAACCGAGCTTCCGCTAACCGAAGAGGGCTTTTCGCACCTTTCCCTCATCCGCTGTGGGTGAGAGCACGATGATGCGGTCACCCACTTCGAGCTTGGTGTCGAGATCGCTGTGCAGGACGACGCCCTTGCGCACGACACCACCGACCGCGGCGCCGGCGGGAAATCCGAGCGCGCGGATCGCCTTTCCGGCGGCCGGGGTCCCAACCGCGACCTCGGCCTCGATGAGCTCGAGATGGGAGCCGGTCAGCGGCATGAGCGGGAGGAATCCACCGGTCGGAAGCTCCTGCTCGATGACACCCATCAGCACCCGGGTCGAGGAGATCGTCTCGTCGATACCAAGGGCTTTGAAGACGATCTCGTTCTTCGGGTCGTTGACGCGCGCGATCACTCGCGGCACGTGGCACTTCCACTTGGCGAGCTGGCAGATGATGAGATTCGCGGGATCCTCGCCGGTGACCGCGATCACGGCATCAGCGCGCTGGCATCCCGCTTCCATCTGGTAACGCCCCTCATCAGCGGGCGCGTTCAGCACGACCGACCCCAGGTGCTCTTGGATAACCTGCGCGCGCCGGCGATCGCTCTCGAGCAGCATCACCTCGTGGTTCGCCTCGAGAAGGGCCTTTGCGAGGTGGAATCCGACCTCACCACCGCCGGCGATGACGAAGTACATCTACCCGAGCCCGCCGGCCATCTCGGTCTCGATCTGCTTCGACTTCTCGAGCAAGACCTTCCCCACCTCGGCGTCACCCATGAGCATCGCCTCGAGCAGTGTGCCGAGGATCGTCGTGCGCGAGATCGTACTGATGCCGTGCTCGCGATACAGGTCGGCCCGGATCGGGTCGTTCACCTTTGCGATGACGCGCTTCACGCCGAAGATCTGGCGCGCGATCTGCGCGGACATCAGGTTGCGGTTGTCACCCTGGGTAAGGGTGAACACCGCGTCGGCCTTCTCGATCCCGGCGCTGCGCAAGATGTCCAGGTCGGTGCCGTTGCCGAGGAAGGTCGCGCCGCCGAAGTCCGACGGAAGATGCACGAATGAGGCACGCTCGAGATCAACGACCGAGACGGCATGGCCAGCCTTATCGAGCTGACCCGCAAGGAAGGCGCCCACCCGACCACAGCCGACGATGACGATGTTCAACGTGTCTCTTCCTGACGATACGCGAGCACCGCGCAGGGCGCTCCGACGTAGACCCTGCCGAGTCTCCTGCGATACGGCATTCCGAGAACGATGAGATCAGCGGCACGGTCGCGCGCGGTATCGATGATCGCGGCCGCCGCCTCGCGCGCCTGGACCAACTCGCTCTCGACTTTGACACCGGCTTGCTCGGCGAGACGCAGCGCCTGATCGAGGATCACCTCGCCGCGTTCCGTGCTCGCATCGAGGACGGCATCCAGGGGCATGTTCCACTGCACCTCGATCACGTGGATGAGCAGGACCTGGGCTTTCCACGGCTTCGCGAGCGTGGTCGCGACGCGGACGACGTCCGGGTCGACTGCGGTGCCAGCCAGAGGGGCGAGGATGAGCTTGACCTGCATCGCGTCGGCGGAGTCTAGCCCTGTTCCTCTGACCGAGCGGCGCTCGTGCCAGCCTCACCGGCAACGTCACCGGTGTCCCTGAAGTGATAGGGCACGTTGATCACGATCGTATCCGGGCGGAAGAGCAGGTTCGCCTTCAGGCGGAACGCGGTCTGGCTGTGAAGCACGAACTCCCACCAATGTCGCGGAACGAATTCGGCGAGAACGATCGTGAGCGGTCGCGGGTCACGTTCATTCACTCGATCGATGTAACGGAGCAGCGGCTCGACCAGCGAACGGTACGGCGACTCGATGATGTCGAGCGGCACGCGGCCGGCCCACCTCGCCCAGCGCTTCTTGAATTCCTCCGCGCTCGCCGGGGTGGTCGCGACGTGGACCGCGCGGACGTGCGGCGAGATCGACCGGGCGAACGCGATCGCCTGCAGCGCCGACCGATCGAGGCGCGCGATCGGGACGATCACGGCCGGCGGCGACGGCTCGGGAAGCGGACGATCGAAATCGGTGAGCGTCAGCGCGTCGTGGACGGCCAGGTAATGGCGGTTGATCGCGTAGAGAGTGAGGACGATGACGGGTAAGAGGAAGAGGACGAGCCACGCCCCGTCGAGGAACCGCGTGACGGCGATGGTGAGGACGAGACCGCCCATGATCGCGGCGCCGATCCCGTTGACGGCGGCCCACAGCCACCACCTTGCTTCACGCCGGCGCAGCCAGCGACGCAGCAGGCCCGCCTGCGACAGGAAGAACGACAGGAACACCGCGATCGTGTACAGCGGCACAAGGGCGCTCACGGATCCGCCGAACATGGCGAGGATCAAGCCGGCGACGATCGCCAGCGCGACGATCCCGAACGAGTTCGACAGCCGGTCGCCCTGGTACGCGAACTGGCGCGGCATGAACCGGTCGTTGGCGAGGACCCCGGCCAGGCGCGGGAAGCCGCTGAACCCGGTGTTGGCGGCCACGAGCAGGAAGAGGGCCGTCGTCAGCTGCACCGCGAAGTACGGCAGGCTCGCGTCGCCGAAGACCGAGCGCGCGATCATGCTGTTGACCGACTCGATCTCGCCCGCATCCGGAATGATCCCGATGCGCGTGGCGAGATACGTGAGACCGACGAAGAGGATCGCCAGAGTCCCCGCCATCAGCAGCAGCGTCAGCGCGGCGTTGCGCCTCTCAGGCGCTTTGAAGCCGGGCACAACGTTCGCGACGGCCTCGGTCCCCGTGATCGCCACCGCGCCCGCGGAGAACGCCCGCACCAGCAGCAGGGCCGTCACCGCCGTGACGCCGGTCGTCTCGACTGCGTCGCGCGGAAGGACCGGGGCCGGCACGTCGCCGATCGCGATGCGGTACGCGCCGTATGCGATCAGCGCGCCGACCGCGCCGATGTAGGCGTACGTCGGGATCGCGAACAGCGCTCCCGCCTCGCGGATGCCGCGCAGATGTCCGAGGACCAGGAGCCCGATCATCGCGATGCCGAGCCCGACGCGCCCGTCACCGAGCTCGGGGATGACGCTCGATATCGCGATGACCCCGGCGGCCGTCGATACCGCGACGGTCAGGATGTAGTCCACCAGAAGGGCGGCGGCCGCGACGAGCCCAGGAACGATCCCGATGTTGTCGCGGGCGACGATGTAGCTTCCACCGCCGCCCGGATACAGATGGATCACGCGTATCTCGGAAACGACGATGATGGCGAGGACCGCGATGACCAGCAGCGCGAGCGGCATCGCAAGCGTGAGCGCGCCGACGCCCGCGAGCGCGACGACACGCAGCATCTCCTCGGTCGCGTACGCCGACGACGACACGTTGCTCGGAGCGAGCACGGCAAGGCCGGTCAGCTTCGAAACGCGCTGCTCCGACTCCTCCTCCATCCCGAGCCGCTTGCCCAGCAGGAATCGGCGGATCTGCTGGTACCTGCGACCGAACCTGCTCTCCGACGTGAGCGAGCGCTCGGTCGCGACGTAATGCCCTCGCGACCGGCGGAACTCGCTCGCCGCCGGCCGAACGATGCGCACGTACCGGTTGCCGGGGAGCCTGCCCGTGGCGGCGCGACGCTCCTCGTCTAACGTGAGCGGCGGCGGCGCGGCCAGTTTGTCGGCTTTCGGTTCCTTGGGGTCTGCCTCGTCCTTCAAGACCCCCTTAGGATGACCGGCCCCGTCCAGTCCCGTCGACGGCGCTCTCCGCGGCCGTCGGATGGTCGGCTGGGCCCGACGAGTGATAGGGCACGTTGATCACGATCGTGTTCGGCCGGACCAGGAGCGAAAGCTTCAGCCGGAGCGCGGTCTGGCTATGCAGGATCCACTCCCACCAGTTGCGCGGCACGAATTCGGCGAGCACGACCGTGATCGGCCGGTCGTCGCGCTCGTCGATGCGCTCTACATACCGGAGCAACGGTGCGAGCAGCGAGCGGTACGGCGACTCGATCACGTCCAGCGGGATCTCGGTGGTCCAGCGCTGCCAGCGGCGCTTGAAGTCTTCCGCGCTCTGCGCGGTCGTCGCGATGTGCACGGCGCGAACGGTCGGCGAGATAGAGCGGGCGAACGCCACGGCCTGCAGCGTCGCGCGGTCGAGACGTGCCACGGGAATGATGACGACGGGCGGTCTCAACACCGGGATCGGCTCGTCGGGCCGCTCCAGCGTGAGCGCGTCCTGCACCGACCGGTAGTGCCGGTTGATCGCGTACAGGACTCCGACGATCAGGGGCATCACGACCAGCACGATCCACGCGCCGAGGGTGAACTTCGTGATCGCGACGACGAGCAGGACCGTACCGGTCACGACGGTGCCGAACGCGTTGATCGCGATGCTCAGCCGCCAACCCGGGTTCCGCAGTCGCCACCATCGACGAACGAGGCCGCTCTGCGAGAGCGTGAACGCGACGAAGACGCCGATCGTGTAGAGCGGAACGAGGTGCGTGACGCTTCCGCCGAAGGCGGCGAGCACCGCGATCGACGCGATCGCCAAGGCGAGGATCCCGAACGAGAACGCGAGGCGCTCGCCGCGGAACGCGAACTGTCGTGGCATGAAGCGGTCGTCAGCGAGCACTGAGGCAAGCCGCGGGAAACCGGTGAAGCCCGTATTTGCAGCGAGAAGCAGGATCACAGCGGTCGCGAGCTGGACCAGGTAATAGAAGGGTGTGCCGTCTCCGACGATCGACCGCGTGAGCAGGCTGTTGACGGTCTCGATCTCGTGCTCGTCGGGGACGATGCCGATGGTCGTAGCGAGGTAGGTGATCCCGAGGAACAGCACGGCGAAGATGCTCCCCATCCAGACCAGCGTGATCACGGCGTTCCGGGTCTCAGGCGGTTTGAAGTTGGGCACGCCGTTCGCGATGGCTTCGCTCCCGGTCAGGCCGACCGAGCCGGACGCGAATGCGCGAAGCACCAGCAGTGGGGCGAGCGCGACGAGGCCCTCGGCCTCGAACGGGTCCGGCGCCCGCGCCGGCGCGATGGTCTCGCCGCTCAGAACGCGAAAGAGTCCGAAGGCGATCAGGCCAGCCATCGCGACGATGTACAGGTATGTTGGCGCCGCGAAGAGGACCCCGGCCTCGCGGATACCGCGCAGGTTGCCCAGGGTGAGGAGCGCGATCATCGCGACCGCCCACAGAACGCGATGGTCGTGCACCTCGGGTATGAAGCTCGAGACCGCGGCAACGCCCGCCGCGGTGGACACGGCGACCGTCAGGACGTAATCGATGAGGAGCGCCGCTGCGGCGATGAGGCCGGCGACGACGCCGTGGTTGTCCTTCGCGACGATGTAGCTGCCGCCGCCGTTCGGATACGCGCGGATCACGCGAGACTCCGAGAGGATGACGACGGCGAGAACGACGCACACGCCGATCGCGATCGGCATGGTGAGGGCGAGCGCGGCCGTCCCGGCGATCGCGAGAACGCGCATAGCCTCCTCGGTCGCATACGCCGATGACGAGATGTTGTCGGAGGCGAGGATCGCGAGCCCGGTCTTCTTGGAGAGACGCTCGCCGGCTTCGTCCTCTGACGTCAGCCGGGCCCCGAGGAGGAGCCGGCGCACCGACTCGTATGCCCGACCCAGCGGGGTCTGCGGAGCGAAGACCCGCTGCGTTGCGACGTAGTGACCGGCCTGCCGCCGGAAATCGCTCGCCGCGGGGCGCACGATCCGGATGTACCGGTCACCGACTTTCGATCCTGTGCTCGTGGCGCGCTCTTCGAGTGAGGGTGTCTTGTCGGCCTTGTCGCTCTTGCCACGGTCGTCGGTCAAGGGCTGGATGCTAGGTGCACGCGCCTGTCCAGCGGTTCGGATCGCATTGAATGTTTAGGACTTGTTTAGGTCAGCGTCGCCTTTGCTCGCTCCGCGCCGGTGCTGTCCAGTAGCACGGCATCCTTCAGGCCCGCGGCGTCCGCGGCGGCGATCGCCACGACGTGGACCGGCGAGGTCAGCGCCATCGTGTTCATCGATCCGGGCGCGGGCTCGCTGAACTTCGCGTGCACCACCAGCTGGTCGCCGCTTCGCTCGATGCGTTCGATGTGGATGGAGAAGCCGCCCGATGTTTGCTGACCCTGGAATGCGGCCACCGCCACGCGACCGTCCGGGACTTTCGCCCCATCGACCAGCCGGGTCAGCGTCGCGCGCCACTGGTCGTTCGTGCCGACGACGATCGCCGGCCCGCTGTCGTGACGGTCGTAGGCGACGTAGGTGACCTCCGTGAAGGTCACGTTCCGCGGCACGGAGCCTCCCGCAGGCACGGGACCTCCCGCGCCGCCGCTACCGGCTGTACTGCCGCACGACACGAGAAGGAGGAGCGCCAGCGCGGCACTAAACGCCGAACGCCAAGCGGTCGGCGAACATCTCCGGTAAGCCGCGCGCGCGGATGCGTCGTTGTGTTTCATCTATCCGATACGACGCACGATAGAAGGTCGCGGTTCCCGCCTCGGTATCGATGACCGCATACGCGGCCCGTGGATCTTCGTCACGCGGCTGCCCGACGCTGCCAGGGTTGATGAGCGTACGGTCGTTCAACTCGTACACGTGGTCCGGTTTCGGCTGGATCAACCGCACGCCGGTCGGGAATTCGCGGAATAGGGCCGGAACGTGCGTGTGACCGTTGCAGCAGAACGGCGTACTTGCGCGCGCGAGCGTCGCTCCCGCGATCAGTGCGTTGGTGACGTATTCCCAAAGGGGGTCGCGAAGACTGCCGTGACAGAGCGTGAATCGCTCCACGCTGTGCACGGTGGGCAACTCGGCCAGCGCGTCACGCTCAGCCGCCGAGAGCCATTTAGCGTGCATCCGAGCCGCGTCGCCCGCGCGATCGTGGAAGAACTCGAGACCCTCGCCGGTGGCGACCGCGCGGTCGTGGTTGCCCTGAACAAGCGTCGCCTCGCGCTCTCGCAATAGTGCGAGCGTCTCCGAAGGATCCGGCCCGTATCCCACGGTATCGCCGGTGACCCAAAGCGCATCGACCTTCCCGAGCGCCGCGAGTACCGCTTCGAGCGCGACGAGGTTGGCGTGGATGTCGGAGAGAAGA
>DATEZK010000378.1:0-2896 GCA_035255665.1 Candidatus Limnocylindria bacterium | reverse complement strand
GCGCGCGGACGGTCGCACCAGTCATCCAAGTTGGCGCGAGTGGCTGCTCCGCTTCGTCGACGAGCCAGCGACGCGGGGCGCGCCGGGCTGGCGGGAGCTTCTGCGTGATTCGCCGACCGAGCGTCGTTCATTCGAAGAGGGTTACGAACGTCTCGTGGAGCTTGCCGAACCCTGCCCAGAGGTGCGGCACCTCTTCCACGACGACCTCATCAACCGCAACGTGCTCGTCGACGATGACCGCATCAGTGCCGTCCTGGACTGGGGTAGCTCGAAGTACGGCGACTTCCTCTTCGACATAGCGAATCTGGTCTTCTACACGCCGTGGTTCCCCGAGTGGCGCAACATCGACTTCGCGGCCGAGGCCCTCGCGCACTACGAGAGCATCGGACTCGCGGTGCCCAACTTCGCGGAGCGCCTTCGGTGCTACACGCTCCGGATCGCTCTCGACGGCATCGCGTACAGCGCATTCCGTAAGCGCTGGAGCGAGGTCGAGCTCCGCGCGCGCCGTGCGCTGGAGATCGCGCGGGCTTAGCGCAGCGGCTGACTCAGCGCGGCCCTGAACTTCCGAGTTGCCGCCTCGACGCCGTCGGTGGACTCGAACACCGCTGAACCGGCGACGACGACGCTCGCGCCGGCCTCGATCACGCGACGGACGTTGTCGAGCTTCACGCCACCATCGACCTCGAGCTCGACCGCGAGATGCCGCATGTCGATCTCCTTACGGAGCCGCTGCAGCTTGCCGATCGCGCTTTCGATGAACTTCTGGCCGCCGAATCCCGGATGGACGCTCATCACAAGCGCAAGGTCGACCTCGTCGAGATACGGGAGGACCTTGTCGACCGGCGTGTCCGGATTCAGCGTGATGCCGGCCTTCGCGCCACGAGCGCGGATGCGGGAAAGGGTCGCCGACACCGCCTGAGCGGCTTCCACGTGGATGACGACGTACGCCGCGCCGGCGTCGACGTAGCGGTCGACCCAGTCGTCGGGGCGCTCGATCATTAGGTGGACGTCGAGCGGCAGGCGCGTCGCCTTGTGCAGGTCGGCCACCATCTTCGGGCCGAATGTGAGATTCGGCACGAAGTGACCATCCATCACATCGACGTGCACCCAGTCCGCTCCGCCGCGTTCGAGCGCGCCCACGGCCTCCGCCAGGCGGGCGAAGTCGGCGTTGAGGATCGAAGGTGCGAACCGCGGTTCAGAAATGCTCGTCTATCTCCTTGTTACAGACGCGGTGGGCTGGCATCATTCGCGGGGTCCCACCTCGCCCGTCAGCCTAGAGGAGAGAACATGTACCGCCCCCAGAACCTTCGTATTCCCGGCCCGACCGTGGTGCCGCAGGCTGTGCTCGCCGCGTCGGCCCGACCGATGATCAATCACCGCGGCCCCGAGTTCGCGGCGCTGCTGGCAGCGCTCACGCGCGCGCTTCAGGACTTCCTGCGCACACAGGGTGATGTGCTCACGCTCACGTCGTCCGGATCCGGCGCGATGGAAGCCGGGATCGCGAACACGCTGTCGCGCGGTGACAAGGCGCTCGTATTCATCAACGGCGCGTTCGGCGAGCGCTTCTACGCGATCTGCAAGGCCTACGGTGTCGAGGCGCGCCGCATCGACGTGACGCTCGGCCGCGCCGTCGACCCGGACCTCGTGCGCGACGAGCTCGCGAAGGAGAAGGGCAAGGACGCGGCGAAGGCCGTATTGATCCAGCACAACGAGACGTCGACCGGTGTCCTCAATCCGATCAAAGAGATCAGCGACGTCGTCCGCGAGTCGGGCAAGCTGTTCATCGTCGACAGCGTCTCCGGCGCAGGTGCGGCGGAACTCGAGATCGACGAGTGGGGCATCGACGTCTGCATGACCGCTTCGCAGAAGGCGTGGGGCGCGCCACCGGGCGTGGCCATCGTCACGATGAGCGAGCGCGCGTGGAAGTTTTACGAGAAGTCTGATCTTCCCAAGTCGTACTTCGATCTCGGCGCGGCCAAGGCCGCTCTCGAGAAGGGCTCGACGCCCGCAACGCCGGCGGTGAGCGTGTACATCGCGCTCCAGGAGGCGCTCCGCCTCATGGCCGAGGAAGGGCTCGAGGCGATCCTCCGCCGTCACCAGAATCTCGCGCGCGCGACCCGTCGCGGCGTGCAGGCGCTCAACCTCACGCTCTTCGCCGACGAGGCGCACGCGTCGCCCGCGGTCACCGCGTTCCGTCCGCCGACGCGCGTCGACGCGCGCAACCTCATCCGCGTGCTGCGCGACGACTACGACACGATCGTGGCCGGCGGCCAGGGCAAGCTCGAGGGGCAGCTCGTTCGCGTGGGTCACCTCGGGTTCGTCACGATCCAGGACATCCTGAACTTCTTCAGCGCCCTGGAGCTCGCGCTGCGTGACTTCAATCAGCCGGTCGAGCCGGGTCAGGCGATCGCCGCAGCGCTCCGCGCCTACGCGGAGAGCGCGCCGCAGCCCACGCGACCAGGCGCACGCGCCAGCGCGCGCGCGGACACCGTCGGCACGCGCCGATAGGCGAGTGGGGGCGCTAGGCCAGCTCGAGCGCGGAGCCAGCGCCCCTCAGGTACGCAAACCCGTCGTACATGTGGCCGACCCTCTCGCCGAGGACGGCCTCGTCTTGCTTCGCGAGCGTTGTGACGTCCGGATCACGACCGGCCTGAACGAGGCCGATCTCGCCGCGCGTCTCGCGGACGTGGACGCGCTCATCGTCCGCAGCGAGACGAAGGTGACCGCGAAGATCCTCGACGCCGCCCCACGCCTTGCGGTCGTGGGCCGCGCGGGCGTGGGGGTGGACAACATCGACGTCCCCGCGGCGACCGCCCACGGCGTATATGTCGTGAACGCGCCGCTGGGCAACATCGTGTCCGCGGCCGAACACACGATCGCGCTCGCGCTGACCCTG
>DATEZK010000377.1:0-4461 GCA_035255665.1 Candidatus Limnocylindria bacterium | reverse complement strand
AGTCAGCTGTCGCTTGCGATCTTCGTCGTGCTGATCTTCTTCTACGCGTGGTGGGCGAACAACGTCCTTGACCGGAAGTACGGATTCCACGAGGAGGAGTCACGGACCGAGGACGCGAACCCATGAGTATGTCGACGGTCAACAAGGCGGACGTCGCCGCATTCTCTCGTCGCCTGCAGCGCTATTACGGACTCTTCCTCGTCGGGCTCTTCATCTTCATCGGCGTGATGCTCGGACTCGAGTCGCTCGGTCTGCCGCGCACCGCGATCGGCTACGCGTTCCTGCTGCTCACGCTCGCGCTCTACGGCGTTATCGGAGTGCTCAACTTCACTCGCAAGCTGGACGAGTACTACGTGGCCGGTCGCAAGGTCCCGCCGTTCTTCAACGGCATGGCCACCGGCGCGGACTGGATGAGCGCCGCGTCCTTCATCTCGATGGCCGGGACGATTTGGCTGCTCGGCTATGACGGTCTCGCCTACGTGATGGGATGGACGGGTGGATATGTCCTGCTCGCGCTCTTCTTCGCTCCGTACCTGCGCAAGTTCGGGCAGTTCACGATCCCGGACTTCGTCGCGACACGCTTCGCGGAGCATGCGAAGGCCGCGCGGATCACCGGTGCGATCTGCGCGATCATCGTGTCATTCACGTACGTCACGGCTCAGGTGACCGGCGTCGGCATCATCATGTCGCGCCTCGTCGGGGTCGACTACGGCGTCGGCGTCTTCGTCGGTCTGTCCGGCGTGCTGCTGTGTTCGCTGCTCGGCGGCATGAAGTCGATCACCTGGACGCAGGTGGCGCAGTACCTGATCCTCATCGTCGCGTATCTCATCCCGGTGTCGTTCATCTCGCAGAAGCTCACTGGGATCCCGATCTCCGAGTTGATGTACGGACAGGCGCTCGGCGCAGTCACGGACATCGAGCGTCAGCTCAACCTCTCCAATTACGTCGAGCCGTTCAAGCAGACACTTAACAACAATTCATTCATCGCGAGCCTCACGCAGCTGAAGGGCCAGCTCCCCGCGCTCTTCGGCGGCGCGACCGTCCCAGCGCCGGTCGTGAACCGCGACTGGGTCGGCGCGCCATGGGAGTTCCTCGCTCTGACGTTCTGCCTCATGGCCGGGACCGCCGGTCTCCCGCACATCCTCATTCGCTATTACACCGTCCCAGATCCGAAGGCCGCGCGGGTCAGCGTGGGCTGGTCGCTGTTCTTCATCTTCCTGCTGTACTTCACAGCTCCGGCCTATGCGGCGTTCTCGCGGTGGGAGATGTTGACGAACGTCGTCGGAAAGCCCATCGCATCGCTGCCCGCTTGGGTGGCGAACTGGAGCGCGACGGGGCTCATGAGCATCCGAGATGCGAATGGCGACGGCATACTCCAGTTCCCCGAGCTCACCATCGTTGCCGACATCATCGTTCTCGCGACACCCGAGATCGCCGGACTGCCGTACACGATCGCGGCTCTCGTCGCAGCGGGCGGTCTGGCCGCCGCGCTCTCGACGGCCGACGGGCTCCTGCTCGTCATCGCGACCGCGGTCTCGCACGACCTTTACGCCAAGGTCATCAACCCAAAGGCGTCGTACGGCGCCCGTTTCCTCGCCAGTCGCGTGATGATCGTCATCGCGGCCCTGCTGGCCGCGTTCGCGGCGCTGCCGCGGCTCGCGCTCATCGTGCAGCTCGTGGCATGGGCGTTCTCGCTGGCCGCGGCGACCTTCTTCCCGGTCGTGCTCACCGGCATCTTCTGGCGGCGGGCGAACGCCAAGGGCGCGATCGCCGGCATGATCGGCGGCCTTCTCGTCACCGCCACATACATGTTCATGAACTACACCGATCCGCGCTTCACGATCCTCGGGCTGTCGCATCTCTCCGCTGGCATCTTCGGCATGATCGCCAACTTCGCGCTGCAGATCGTCGTCAGCCTCGCGACCAAAGCGCCACCGCGGTATGTCCAAGACCTCGTCGACCAGGTACGCGTCCCGGTCGGGGAGACGGTCATTCCCGGCGTGACTGATCAGCCTCTGCCGGTCGGGTCGCCCGGCAAGTAGCAGTTGGTCGAGGGGAGGCCGGCCGCGGCCTCCCCTCATGGTCGTAGGCTCATCGCGTGAGACTCGTCGCCGAGCTTGCCAACCTGGCCCTCGCGCTGGTGTTCTGGGCAACGCTCGGCCGGATCCTGCTTGGTCTGATCACCGGTGGGCGAGAGGGTTTCTTCATCGGCGTGCTGCGGAAAGCCACCGATCCCGCGTACGCGCTGGTCGGACGCGTCGTGCCGCAGCCGTGGGTCCCGCTTGGCGTCCTCATCCTCGTGACGGCGGCGCGTATCGCGCTGCTGCCGTTGCTCAGGGAACCCTGACCGTGCTCCGCGGCATCGCGCGCAGCCTCGACCTCGATCGGGTTGGCTACCGGCGCACCTGGACCGTGCGGCGTTCGCACGGCGTGTACGTCGTCGCGCTGCGTCAATCTCCGCTCGGCGACCACATCCTGCTTGATGGCAAGGAGGTCGCGCGCGCGCAGCCGTGGCGGTACGAGGGCGCTCTACGCTTCGCGATCGACGGCGCCCCAGCGGAGGCCCGCTTCGTCACGGACACGACCCGGGGCACCATGTGGACCGATCTCTACGTCGATGGCGTGCTCGTGCCGCCCGACACGCGCATGGCTGCGACACCGCCGCCGGTGCGTTGGCGTTCCTACCTCGAGCGCGCGGCGTATGTGCTCGGCGGTGCGATGGTGTTTGCGGGTCTCGTGGGCTCGCCGGTGTTCGAGGCCGTCCGGCAGGCCATGTGGACGGTCGCGGTGCTCGTGTTGCTCGCCGGTCTGCGCGCGATCGATCCGTTCGGTGCGATCACAGTGACGTTGGACAAGATCGTGGAAGACCGCGCGTCGATGATCGTCGCAGGTATCGAGATCGCGCTGATCGCCGCGATCGCGCGCGATCGTTGGCGATCGCGCCAGCGGTTACCGTTCATCCGCGAGCGCTCGTGGGTGCCTCGCCTCGTCGGCTGGAGCGCGATCGTCGCGGTCGCGTTCGTGATCCTCATGCTCAGCTGAGGCTGAGCCGCAGCTAGCGCTTCGCGCTAATACCCGAGCCCACCGCTGGGCTGCGGCTGATTGCCCGAGCCGCCGCACGCGATCGGCGCGCTCGCGACGCCGATGGCAAGGATGAACGCCAGGAAGATACGCAGCATTGTCAGAGCCTACCGCTATTCGAGGTAGCGTTCGAAGCTGACCCATCGCAGCGCCACGAATATCGCGACGGCGCCGAGAGTGAGGAGCGCCATCGCGAGGACGTACGTGCGAGCGGGACCTCCGACCGCGCTGAGGGTGCCGACGGTGAGCAGAAGGGCGGGGAGGATGAAGGCGCCGCTGAGGTTGTTCGCGGTGCGGAAATCCCGCGCGAGGAGCGTGAGCAGGAGCGAGATCCCGATCGAGCACGCGACGGCGGCAATGAACGGCGCGAGCAGCGCGGGGATCGTCGCGGCGTCCGCCAGTCCGAGGATCAGCAGCAGGGTCAGGACGACGGCGACGTATGGCAGGCCGATGACCGCGGTCACGGCGAGCACGCCGAGCAGCTTCGCGGTGATGATCTCCGCCACCGTGACCGGCAACGAGATCAGAAGCTCGAGCGAACGCCTCTCGCGCTCCGCGATGATCGTGTACGCCGTCGTGAGTGAGGGGAGCAGCAGACCGCCCATGACGAGCATCATCGGATAGAAGAACTGCACCAGCAGATGCCTCGGGTCGGTCACGTCCGCAAAACCTGGCAGCGGCGAATCGCGCAGCTGCTCGATCCCTGAGTCGCCGCCGAAGTGGATCGCCACGAGCAGCTGGATCGGCGCGAGGAACAGGATGATGAACGGCAGCATCGCAGCGGTGAGCATCGCGGTGCGGTTGCGGCCGATCTGCCGCGTCTCTTTCCACACGAGCGAACGGATCACACCGGCTCTCATCGGCCGACCGCCTCCAGGAACAGCTCCTCGAGCGTCGCCGGGAGGGGCCGGCATTCGTACACGTCGATGCCCTCGCTCAGAAGCGCGCGGAGCAGCGCGGGCGCTTCGGACTGCGCGTCGATGAAGCCGATCACCGCGCCGTCGACGACCTCTGCCGCGTGACCCTGCGCGCGCACGGCTCGCGCGAGGTCTTGCGCCCCCTGCCGCGCGACCAGTCGCGTTCGTGGCCGCTGACGCTCGCGCAGCGCGGCGAGCGGCTCGTGGAGGAGGACCTCGCCGGCGCGCAGGATGATCACGTCGTCACAAAGCGCCTCAGCCTCCGCGAGATTGTGCGTGCAGAGAAGCGTCGTGCGACCTTTCATCGCCGCGCGCAGGTAGTTGTGGACCTCGCGGGCCGCGACCGGGTCGAGCCCGACGGTGGGCTCATCGAGGAGAAGCACGGATGGTTCCGAGAGAAGCGCGGCGGCGACCACGACCCGGCGCTGAAAGCCACCCGATAGCTGCGCGAGACGCTTGTGGC
>DATEZK010000376.1:0-7050 GCA_035255665.1 Candidatus Limnocylindria bacterium | reverse complement strand
CGACACCCGCACGGCGTCGTCGCGGCGATCACACCGTGGAACTTCCCGTTCGCGAACCCGACCTGGAAGATCATGCCCGCGCTGGTTCTGGGGAACACCGTCGTCTTCAAGCCGGCGTCCTTCACGCCAATGATGGCCGTCCGCCTGGTGGAGATCCTCGAAGAAGCCGGACTTCCGAAGGGCGTGCTCAACCTCGTCCTCGGCTCGGGCGGGGACCTCGGCGACCACATCGTGAAGCACCCGCTGGTGGACCTCATCTCGTTCACCGGATCGAGCGACACCGGCGCGCACATCAGCGAGATCGCCGGCCGCCTGCTCAAGCGCGTGTCGGCGGAGCTGGGCGGCAAGAACGCGATCGTGGTGCTCGACGATGCGGACGTCGACCTCTCGCTAGAAGGGATCGTGTGGTCAGCGTTCGGCACGTCGGGCCAGCGGTGCACCGCGGCCTCGCGTGTCATCGCGCACCGTGGCGTCGCGAACGACCTGATCGACAAGCTGGTCGGTCGGGCCAAGAAGATGAAGATGGGGCATGGCCTGGAAGCGACAACAGACCTCGGCCCCGTCGTGTCGAAGGCCGCGCAGGACAAGGTCGCGAGCTACATGCCGATCGCTGAGAAGGAAGGCGCGACCATCGCTGCCGGTGGACGCATTCCCACCGAAGGCGCCTTGGGCAAGGGTTTCTTCCACGAGCCGACGGTGCTGGTCGACGTGAAGCCGAACATGCGCGTCGCGCAGGAGGAGATCTTCGGACCGGTGACGTCCGTGATCGAGGTATCGAGCATCGATGAGGCGATCAAGGTGCTGAACAACACCAAGTACGGCCTCTCATCGTCCGTCTACACGCGCAATGTCAACAACGCCTTCCGCTTCATGCGCGATGCAGAGACGGGGATCGTGTACGTGAACGCGGGCACGATCGGCGCGGAGATCCAGCTCCCCTTCGGCGGCATGAAGGCCACCGGCAACGGGCACCGCGAGGCGGGTCGCGCCGCGCTCGACGTGTACTCGGAGTGGAAGTCGATCTACGTCGACTACTCGGGCAAGCTGCAGCGCGCGCAGATGGACACCGAGGGAGGCAAGGCGCCATAGCCGAACCCCGCAAACGCCCGCTGTGGCGTTGCCCGCGCTGCGGGCGGACGTTCGTGACGCGAAACATGTCCCACTCCTGCCGGCGCATGACCGTCGCCGGCCACCTCGAGGGCAAGCCGCCCCGGATCGTCGGCCTCTATCAGTACCTACACGACCTCGTGCGGCAGATCGGCCCCATCACCGTCGATCCACAGGGCCGAGCCATCGTGTTCCAGGTCCGCGCGCGCTCGATCGGTGTGACGCCGCACGCGAAGTGGATCGATCTCACTCTATGGATGAAGGGAGATCAGACGCATCCACGCGTCCGCAAGGTCGATGACTACGGCGCGCTCGGGCGCATCCTCCACTTCCGGCTCACGAGCGAGGAGGATGTCGACCCCGCGCTGCTGAAGCTGCTCAAGGTCGCGTACAAGGTCGGAGCGCAGGACGCCGCGCCCGACCGGAGTCGCGCGGCGGCTAAGCCGAAACGGGGAGCGTGAAGCGCATCTCGGTCCCGTGACCCGGCTCGCTCGTCGCGCTGATCTCGCCCCCGTGCGCGACCACGAGGCTCCTGGCGATCGCGAGTCCCAGACCCGCGCCGCGCGATTCGTCGGACTTGTAGAAGCGGTCGAACACATGCGGCAGCGCGTCGGCCGCGATCCCCGGCCCGGTGTCGCGCACCGAAACGCTCAACCGGCCGTCCGCCGCGGATGCGCTGACACGAACGCTCCCGCCCCGCGCTGTGTAACGCAGCGCGTTCGACACAAGGTTCGAGAGGACCTCCCGCAAACGTACCGGGTCGATGTCTGCCTGCGGCAGCCCAGCCGCTGTCTCGTTGATGAGCGCCACGCCCGCAGCGTCAGCCTGCGTGCGGAAGGATGCGACCGAGTCCGTCACCAACTCGCCGATGTCGGTCGGCTCGCGATGTAGCGCGAGAGCGCCGGCCTCGGCGATCGACAGGGTGCGGAGGTCATCCACCAGGCGGGAGAGCACCTTGGTCTCGTCAAGGATCGGCGCCAGATGCTGCGCATCGGCGGGATAGACCTTGTCCAGCAGCGCCTCGAGGTTGCCCTGAACGACCGTGAGCGGGGTCCGCAGCTCGTGCGTGACGTCCGCCAGCAGCTGCTGCCGCTGCTCCTCGTTGCGCTCGAGGCGCGCGGACATCGAGTTGAACGCGCCCGCGAGCGAACGAAGCTCGCGCGGTCCGCGTGGACGCACGCGAACGGCGTAGTTCCCCGCCTCGACGCTCTCGGCCGCCTCGATCAGGTCGCCGAGCGGGACCACCACCCGACGGATCGCTCGCGCGACAGTGGTCGCGACGACGAGGAGAGCGAAGATCGCGACGAGTGGCGCGAATGCGCCGAGCCCCGGGCCCGTGTTGGATAACGCACTGAAGAGCAACGTGACGAACACCGCGACGACGAAGGCGAAGAACAGGAAGGCTAGGAGAGCGAAGACCGCAAACCGGCGCATGAAGTGGCCGCGCATGCGTGGCCACTCGCCACGGGCCGGTGGGAATGGTTCATCCTGCGGCCACCACGACGGTCGCTCACCTGAGCGCGACCAGTGGCGGCGCGAGCCTTGACGCTCCTCCGGCTCCACGTCTAGATCTCGTCGTCGGCGAAGCGATAGCCGACGCCGTAGACCGTGAGCAGATAGCGAGGTACGCGGGGGTCTGGCTCGAGCTTGCGGCGGATGTTCTTCACGTGCGCGTCGATGGCGCGTTCATACGATTCGAACGCTACGCCGTGCACCGCATCGAGCAGCTGCGCACGCGTGAAGATGCGGCCGGGCGCACGCGCGAGCGCGGCGAGGAGCTGGAATTCCGTCGGCGTGAGCTCCACCGCGCGGTCGCCGACGCGCACGCGCATGCGCGGGACGTCGAGCGTGACCTCCCCGGCGCGGACGACGTCGCCGGCGTCAGGCGTTCGCTCCGTCCGCCGGAGCACCGCGCGTATCCGCGCCACGAGCTCCTTCGGGCTGAACGGCTTCGTCACGTAGTCGTCGGCGCCGATTTCGAGGCCGGCGATCTTCTCGGCCTCGTCACCGCGTCCGGTGAGCATGACGATCGGAATGCTCGAGTCGCGTCGAAGCGCGCGAGCGACGTCAAGGCCATCGAGCTCCGGCAGTCCCAGGTCGAGGACGATGAGGTCCGGACGAGACGAACGCGCGGTCGCGAGCGCCGACTTTCCGTCGGAGGCGCTCACGACCGCGAATCCCGCGCGCTCTAGGTAGGCCCTCGCGATCTGGACGATCTTCGGCTCGTCGTCGACGACGAGGACCGTCTTCATGCCGGGATGCTAGGTGCTCGTCGAGGAAGGTCGGTCGCCGCTCGGCTTCTCGCCGTGCAGCTCGCGGTGGAGCGCCTCGATCCGTTCGCGACCGTTACCCCACCCGCGCGATCCGTAGCCGCGGTGGCTGCCAAAAGCGGCGCGCATCGCCCCGAAGATCAGGAAGAGGAACAGGAGCGGGAAGAGGAAGGCGAAGAAACCGAACCCGAAGCCCCAGTGCGGGTAGCCGTAGTACGCGACCGGCGCGGCGCCGGCGGCGGGTAGCGTGGTGGCGAGGCCCTGCGAAAGACCCATCTGGTACGCGACAAGGCCGACCGCCAATGCGAGGACGGTGAAGGCCAGAACCCTGAGACCGTTCATGAGTGACCCCTTTCGTGTGCGTGTCTTACGAGAAGGGTCGCGCCGGGGTGTGAAGAGCTGATGAAGGCGCGACGGAGACATCGCGCGTTCAGTCGATCGGCTTCCGCATCGCCGCACTAGCGATCGTGAGACCGTTGGGCATACGGATGTCGGCGCGCTCGGTCACTTCAAACCCGTACCGCTCGTAGAGGGGCACTCCCGGGAGCGTGGCCATGAGCGACAGCGCCCGAAAGCCCTCCGCCTTTGCCGCGTCTTCGCAGGCCTGGAGGATCCGGGTACCTAGACCGCGGCGTGTCCAGTCGGGACGCGTGAACATCGCGCGCACGCGCGCCGGCTCCGTCGCGGGATCGAGCAGCCGGCCGTCATTCGCAGCGTCACCGGACCCCGTATACAGCTTGTCGCGCCGGCTCCACCCGCCGCACGCGACCAACTCGCGCTCGGCCTCGACGACGAAGTAGGTTCCGTCCGCGATCAGCTGCCGATCGACACTTGCGATGTAGCGGACCGATGCCGCTGTCTGCTCTGCGTTGTAGAACCGGAGGAAGAGATCCGCTGTCGACGCTTTCATCAGCGCGTCGATCGTTTCGGCCTCGTCAACGCGCGCCAGCCGCACTATGAACGCTTCCGCCACGCGCCAAATATGCATCACCTGCAGCCCGATCGTCTTGGTCATCAAGGCATGACGGCGTCGAGCCAGCGTGCGACCTGGTCAACGGCCCCCGACTCGCGTGCTCCGAAGTCGTGCCCGGCGCCTTCGATGACCGCGAGATCGATGAGCGGATTGACGAGTGCGATCCGCTGCAGCACCGCGAGAGGTCCGAGCTCGTCGTGCTGCCCCTGCACGACAAGTGTTGGGCACCGCATGCCCTGCAGCGCGTCCTCATCCGCGGGACGCGGCCGGTCGGGTGGCGAGATCGGATGCCCGAGGATCGCGAGCGCGTCCGGTGGCTCGATGGCCGCGAGGAACGCGCACATGCGACCGCCGAAGCTACGACCGACGAGCGCGACCTTGTCGTGTTCGGCGCGCAGCGCGTCGCGGGCCGCGCGGAGATCCTCGAGCTCCGACGCGTACCCGCGGCTCGGGCGCGTCCCGCGCGTGCGGAACGTGATGGCGCGGCTCGCGATGTCGAACTCCTTCAGCCGTCGCGCGAGCGCACGCAGGATCGGCTGCTCCGCGGTCCCGCCGTATCCCGGCGCGAGGACGGCCGCGCGCGTCAACGGGTCTTCGCGGTCAGCTTGGGCAGCTTCTGCTTCATGCCGATCGCGGGCGCGAGGAGGTCGCCGACAGCGGCGATGCGCGCGCCCATGTTCGCGATCGTGAACGCGTCGGGTCGGCCGAGCGCGCCGATCTCGTCCCAACGCAGTGGCGCCGACACCGGAGCTCGACGGATCGGCCGGACGCTGTACGGACCCGCGGTCGTCTTGCCGCCGACGTTCTGCAGGAAGTCGATGTAGATCCCACGGCGGCGGTCTTTCACCACCTCGACCGTGATCAGCTTCGGATTGCGCTCCCGCGCGGCCTTCCCCAGCTCGAGCACGAAATTGCGCGATTCGTCGAACGTGTATTTGCGCGCGATCGGCACCCAGATATGGATCCCGCGTGAGCCGGTCGTCTTCGGGAAGCCTTGGAGGTCCATACCGTCGAGCAGCTCGTGCACGATGTGTGCGGCCTCTTTCACGTCGTCCCACGTGGCACCGGTCTGCGGATCGAGGTCGATGATCGCGATGTCCGGATGATCCGGGTCGTCGACGCGTGACAGCCAGGGATGGATCTCGATCGCGGTGTAGTTCGCGAGCCAGACGAGCGTCGCGAGGTCGTTGCCGAGGACGTAGTCGATGCCGCCCTCGCGGTCGGCCGTCCTGTCGACCCACGTCTCGATCCACTTCGGTGTGAACGCCGGCTTGTCCTTTTGATAGAAGAACGGCCCCGCGATTCCGTCGGGCATGACCTTCATCGTCAGCGGACGGTCTCTTATCGCCGGAAGGAGATACGGCGAGACCTCGGTGTAGTACCGGATGAGGTCCGCCTTCGTGTAGCCGTCCTCGGGGAACAGGACCTTCTCGAGGTTCGTGAGGCGCAGGTCGTGACCGTCGATGTGCAGGATCGACGGAACGCGTGCCTTCGGCGCGCTCGTGGTTGCGCCGTTCTCACCGCCGGTCTTCGTCGCGCGTGCGGCCTCCCGCAGCGCGTTCTTCGTCGACTCGCGACGCTCCTCGCCGGTGCACTCCTCGGGGCTGACATCGGCGCGCAGCCCGCGGTAGGTCGGATGCCGCAGCGTGCCTTCGCGCGTCAACTCGACGTATCGCGCCTCGCACACGAGCTCGGGCAGGCACCAGTGCGGCGGGGCGTTCACCCGCGGCTCTGTCGCGAACGGCATGGTCGGAGATTCGCGTTCCCTGAGCATCGCGAGGAGCTCTTTGAGCGTGCGCTCGTCGAACCCCGAGCCGACGTGACCGACCGGGATGAGCTTGCCGTCGCGGTAGATCCCGAGCAGCAGCGCGCCGAGCGCCTTCGATCGGCCGCCCTCGCCCTCGGTCCAGCCGCCGACGACGCACTCCATCGTGCGAAAGGCTTTGATCTTCACCCACGAGGCGGCACGCCCGCGGACGTAGTGCGAATCGAGCCGCTTCGCGATGATCCCCTCGAGCCCCTGCTCCTTCGCGGCCTCGAAAAGAGCGGTGCCGGTACCGATGAATTGCTCCGAGCGGCGGATCGCGCCCATCGGCGTCAAGACGTCGTCGAGCCGGCGCTGCCGGTCGCGAAGCGGCTTCCTTCCCAGGTCCTCGCCGTCCAGCCAGAGCAGGTCGAATACCTCGTAGATCACGGGCGTCGTGCGACGGAGCTTGCGTACCGCCGATTCGTCGCGCACGTGCATGCGCGGCTGCAGGCGCTGGAACGAGGGCGCGCCGCGTTCGTCGAGCGCCACGATCTCGCCATCGAAGATCGCCTGATAGCTGCCGGTGTTCGCCTCGGCGATCCCGTGCGCCTCGGGGTACTGATTCGTGCAGTCGAGAAGGTTCCGCGTCTGCAGGCGCACCACTCCCCCATCGACGAACGCGAGCGTGCGCACGCCGTCCCACTTCGGCTCGAACGCGAAATCCGGCGAGTCGAACGGCTCGTCCGCGGTTATCGCGAGCATCGGCTCGATCTTCGCGTCGAGCGGATGGTCTTTCACGACCGGGCCGTGCTTGATCATCAGCCAGTCGCGCCCTTCGTTCTGCTTCGTCTTCACGAGGACCCATTCGCCCTCGAGACGCTTCCCATGGAACGCGACTTTGTATTCGTTCTCGCTGTCCTTGATCAGGTCGTACGTTCCCTGGTCCCAGATCG
>DATEZK010000375.1:0-3705 GCA_035255665.1 Candidatus Limnocylindria bacterium | reverse complement strand
AGGTCGAGATCGCGCAGCTCGATCCCGATCGCGTTCTTCGGCGCGTCGTCGGTGATGACGATGCCGCGGCTGCGGAGCAGATCGAGGTCGTCGTGGACGGTGCCGGCTGAGAGCTCGGTGGCGTACACGCGGAGACCGGCCTCGAGGTGACGCCAGACTGCGTTCGTCGTGTGATATCCGCCCATGAGATTGCCGTGGAGAAAGACGTCGCTCCCGGCCTCCCGCGCGGCCGCGATCTTCTTGCCGGCGATGGCGGTCGCGGACGGGAGGACGAGCTGGACGGCGTTCTCCATCGGCTGCGCGGGGTCGTAGAGGAGGACGTCCATCGTGCCCGCGCCGATGTCGATCGCGAGGATGCGATCGTCAGACATGAGGCGATGCTAACGAGGACGGATTGCGCCAGGCCAACGGGTAGACTTGACGCGACCGGACCTCCGGGGAGGTCGCATAGTGGTCGAGTGCGGAGGTTTGCTAAACCTCTGAACCGGGTTTTCTGGTTCCGCGGGTTCGAATCCCGCCCTCCCCGCCGCGTCAATCCCTACGCAATCTCCAATTGAGGGAACCAGCAGCGGGTTGAGCCGGTAAGGTTCATTCAGATGCGCCGCATCGATCCTTGGTTCGCCATCGGTCTCTTCGCGTTCTTCGGTCTGCTTTTTGTCGCGCTCTTCGGCGAGCGCATCGCGCCTTACGAGCCGATCTACTTCGTCGTCAATCACGGCGATGAGCAGCGCCCCTATGCGCCCGGCGAGGTCTTTCCGCTCGGCTCTGACGTCCTCGGACGAGACCTGTTCAGTCTCGTGCTGGCGGGCGCGCGCGCCACGCTGATCATCGGCGTCGTCGCGGGTCTCGCCCGCGTACTCGCTGGCCTCGCGATCGCGGTCGTCGCGACCTGGTGGCGTCCGCTGCGCGCCGGCGCCGACGCGCTGTCCGAGATCGTGTCGGCGGTCCCCGCCACCCTCGTCGCGGTCTTGATCGTTCTCATCTTCGTTCGCGGCGACACACAGATCTTCACCTTCGTCGGCGCGCTGCTCGTCACGGGATGGGCCGGTCCATATCGGGTCGCCCGCACGGAGATCGACCGCCTTCGGGCGAGCCAGTTCACCGAGAGCGCGCTATCACTCGGCGTGCGGCGGCTGCCGCTGTTCGCTCGACACCACCTTCCGCACCTGGTCCCGATCCTCGCGGTGTCCACAGCGCAGCAGTCGGTGGCGTCGCTCGTCGCCGTCGCCGAGCTCGGTGTCCTCGGGATCTTCGTCGGCGCGACGAAATTCGTGAACGTCAGCGAATCCGTTGGTCTCATCCGCATCACCGACGTCGGCGCGCTCTGGATCTCCGAGATCCCGGAGTGGGGCGGCCTCCTCGCGAACGGTCGCGGCATCCAGAACCTCTGGACCACGCGCTGGGTCATCCTCGTTCCGGGCGTCGCGTTCGCCGTCGCGGCGATGGCGATCTCAGCCGTCGGACTTGGTGTCGCGCGGCAGTACCAGCGCAGGAACGCGTTCTACGACATGGGCTCGCGCGGCGCTGCGGTCCTCGCCGTCGTCTGCGCGGTCGCGGTGCTCGCGTCGGCGCTCGTGCCCGAGCGATACGCCGAAGCGCGTGAGTGGGCAGAGAGTGCGCGAGCGCGCGTCACGACTGGCGCGTCGTTGGAGCAAGCGTTCGCGGATGGCGGTCTGCGTCCTGTCGCGGCGACCTATGCGGTGGAGCGTCAGGTCACGCAGATTCAGCAGACCGCGCCGGGGAGCATCAGCGTCGCGGGGGCTGGAGAGGTCAGTGAAGAGGCTGATGGCCCAGCCGATCTCGTACCCGTCCTCTACTTCGCGTCGGGTGGGGCCGTGCTTGACGCTCCGATCGTGTTCGCGGGATGGGGCCTCTCACCAGCCGACCACCCCACAACTGCGGCCTCGGTCGGAACGCCCGGCGCGCTGCCGAGCTTCGGGACCGTGATCAAAGACTGGGCGGACGATCACAGCGCGGTTGACGTGCGGGGCAAGGTTGCGGTCGTCCTGAAGATGCCGAACATCCAGATCAGTTCACGTAGCGCCGTACCCGGTCAGGACTTCGAGGCGGCGGTCAGGAACGCGCTGAAGCGCGGAGCCGTTGCTGTTCTCTACATCGATCCGGCGCTGCCCCGGTACCAGCCAACACCCTTTACCGCCGGCGCCCTCAATCCTTATCAGCGTCTCGCGCAGAGCGTTCCAATCGTGCGCCCGGACGGGCCGCCGGTGTTCGTGCTGAGCCTTCGGGCCGCGGAACGGCTTCTCGGGCCTTTGGGCATCTCGCCTAACGCGATCTGGGACGCGCTCCCGACGAACGCCTCGATCGCTTTTCAGCGTGGCGAAAAGCTCGTCCAGAGCGACGACCTGATCTCGCAGCGGTCACTCGCGCGCGATCTCGGCGCAGGCGCGCACGTGGAGCTCCCGATCGCACGGGTTAGCGCGAAACCACGAAGCCTTGTCGGGACCACCCCCGGTCCGTCGTCACGCGTCCTGATCTGGGCAATCATCCCCGCGACGCGCGGCAGCTCACGACCAGCGACCGATGCGCTCGCCGCGATGGTCCGCTCGCTCGCGGGCCGAACGGGTATGGGACTCACGGTCGTCGCGTTCGATCGGACCGCGGATCCGCTGGGCAATGCGCGGCAGATCGCTGACATGCTGGGTAGAACGCAGTGGGACATGATCGTCGTGCTCGACGACGTCGAAGGCACGCGTTTGCGGTTCCAGACGATCTACGGCGACCTGATCCCGATGTTCGACGAGTACGCGAAACGCTCCGGCGCGCGCGCAGCGATCACGCGCAGCATCTCGAATCCTGAGGCGTCCTCCTGGCTCGGTATGGAGGCCTTCCCCAAGTCGCGCTGGACGGTCGTCCGCGCGACAGGCGAGGGCGACGATATGCGCGGCGATGTGGCCGCGCTGCTCGGTTACATCGCGGGCCGCGACGCGCTCGGAGCACCGGAGCTTCGTCGATGACCATCGCAGTCAGGGCGGCGCGCGTCCCCATCGTCGCGCTGGTCCTCTGGGCTGCGCTCGCCGTGCTGGCGCCACTCGCCATGGCGCAGTACAGCCCGTTTCTCATGACCGGCGGGCCCAGCGCCGTATGCGCGCAGGTGCCGCCGCCAGGCTTCCCGATACCGCCGCCGTCGCGCCGGTGCGGCGTCCCGCTTGCGGAGGTGTACGAGAAGCCACTGACCGCGCTCGTCGCGGACGCTGGCATGCGAAGCGCGACGCTCCTCGTTGGCGCCGCGGTCATCGCGCTGACACTCGGCATCTTCATCGGCGCGTTGGCCGGTGCGATACGTCGACGCGCGGTCGCCAGCGGGGCGGTGCTCGCGGTCACCGGCCTCACCGCGTCGATCCCATCGTTCTTCGTCGCGTACTTCCTTCAGATCGCGGTCATCGTGTTCGGCGCAAATCAGGTGACCGGCACGCGCTTCCTTCCGGTCTACGGCTTCGGCTACGACGAGCACATCGTGTTACCGCTCCTTGCCGTCGCCATACCTGCCGTCGCCGTCACGGCCCAGCTGACCGCGGCGCGTGTCAGCGACGTGCTGGACGCGGAGTTCATCACGACCGCGAACGCGAAAGGGCTGCTGCAGAGCTGGATCATGCGCATCCACGTTCTGCCGCACGCGCTCCCTGTCGCGCTGGAAGGACTCGGCTCGGGTCTCCGCATCTCAGTCGCGAGCCTGCCGATCGTCGA